>NZ_JBZVFJ010000033.1:0-28836 GCF_058402725.1 Fundidesulfovibrio sp.
CGACCGCCGGCACGCCGTAGCGCTCGCCCGCGCGGCGCGGGCCGAAGACGGCATCGCGCCAGGACAGGGCGAAAGCGTTGCTCCGGCGGCTCCCCCCGGGGTGAGCCGCCGGAAGAATGGCTGTCGAGGGGTGGCGGTCAGTCGCAACAGGGCGTTGCGTCTTCGGGGGTGCTGGCCTTGAGCAGTTCTTCGAGGGTCATGGAGTCCAGGCGTTCCAGCAGGGCCTTGCTCACCTCCTGCCAGAGGCGGCTGGTGACGCAGGTCTTCAGGCGCGGGCAGCTGGTGCGCTCGGTCCAGCAGGTGACGAGGTTCAGGTCCCCCTCCAGGGCGCGCACGATCTCGCCCATGGAGATGGACGAGGGCGGCTTGGCCAGCAGATGCCCGCCCTTTGAGCCGCGCATGCTGCGGATGAGGCCCGCCTTTTTGAGAATGCGCGACAGTTTTTCCAGGTACTTCACCGAAATGCCCTGCCGGTGCGCGATCTCGCTCACGCGCACGGGGCCGTTGCCGCCGTTCTGGGCCAGATCGAGGAGCATGCGCGTTCCGTAACGGCTGCGGGTGGTCAGCTTCATGCGGTCCTTCCCTTTTCGCGCCGTCCTGGGGACGAGACGCGCTTTTTTCGAGTACTTAGCCGGTGTTCAAGGCACTGACAAGGCATCCAACGGTTGTGCGCTCCACGTTGCGGGGCAGCGCACCACGTTCCCTGCCTTGTTGGCGTAGAGCACGTAGCCGTGGTCGCGTCCGAAGCGCCAGAGGTCGCGCGTGACGGCCACGTCGGCCTTGCAATAGTGGATGATCTCCTCCACGCGTCCCTCTTTCCACCACTGCAGGGCCTTCAGTCCGTCGGCCGTCTTGGAAGCGCCCAGGGTGGCCCGGGCCAGGGTGTCCAGGGAGACGCGCACGCCCAGGCGCGCCTTGATGCGCTCCAGCAGGTCCAGGGTGGGCAGGCGGGAGAAGTCGAGGGAGGTGTAGCGTCTCAGTACCTCGTAGTCGAAGCGCAGGCAGTTGAAGCCCACGACGAGATCGGCCAGGGCCAGGGTCTGCGCGAGCTCCTGCGCGCGCTCCTCGGTGAACGTCAGGAAATCCCCGGCCCGGGAGTCCCAGACCACGCCCACGGAGAGGCGCATGTCGCGCGCCTTGTGCCAGCCGCCCACCTCGGCGGCGGAGAGCTGGGTCTCCACGTCGAAGACCATCACCCGCCCGGGGTCGCGGGGCAGCTCCCTGCGGGGCGCGTCCGGGACCTGGGCGGAACCCGCGAAGGGCGGGGCGGAACGGAGCGCTGCCGGGGCCGTGACGCCCGCGCGCTCTCCTTCTGAAGAGTCCCCGGCGGACACCGCGCGCGGCGCAAGCCCGCCCTCCTCCGGGGCCTCACCCTCCACGGCGATCTCCAGGGGGGGCCGCTCCTCGGGCGCGCCGCGCAGGATGCGCTCCAGCAGAAACTGCGCCGCGATCTTGTCGATGGGCCGGTTGCCCGAGCCGCACTTGGGCGAGTGCACGCAGGAGGGGCAGCCCGACTCGCACGGGCAGCCCGCGATGGCCGCCAGGGTGCGCTCCAGGAGTTCCGCGCGCCGCGCATAGGCCTGGCGCGTGAGCCCCACGCCGCCGGGCACGCCGTCGTAGACGAACACCGCCGCGCGGCCCAGCTGGGGGTGCAGGGGCGTGGAGATGCCGCCCAGATCGTTGCGGTCGGTCATCACCAGCAGCGGCAGGATGCCGATGGCCGCGTGCTCCACGGCGTGGATGCCGCCCATGAAATGGAAGAGCCTGCGCTCGGCCTCGTCCTGGTCCTGGCGGCCGATCTCGAACCAGAGGCCCTCGGTCTCGAAGGTGAGCGGCGGCAGGTCCAGGGGCACGATGTTCAGGAGCCGCCCGCCGCGCACGCTGCGGCGCTCGTACCCCGTGACCGTTTCCGTCACCTTGAGCCGCCCCAGGCCCGCGCGCGCGCCAAAGGCCGCGCCCTGCTCGCGCACCTCCAGGATCTCCGTGGACTTCTGGCCCCGGGTGCGCGTGTAGTAGTCCACCTTGCGCTCCGAGGCCACGGCCAGGCGCTCGGCCAGGGAGAGCGACTCCACCACGAAGCTCGTGCCCCGGTGGATGTACACGGCCCCGGGGTGGGTCTCGCGGAAGGCGCGGTGCTCGTCCACGTGGCCGATGGAGTGCCCCCGCGCGTCCTGGATGTGGTAGAGCCCGCCGGAGCCGCGCAGGTCCACGTCGCGGTGGGGGGCCTTGCGGGCCGCGTGGATGCGGCTGCCTTCGGCGTCCAGGAGCAGCCTGCCCCGGTCGGCCAGGGAGCGCGCGGCCTCGCGCGCGGCCGGGGAGCGCAGGTAGGGCTCGTTTGGACGCAGGGCGTACTCGGCGGCGGCGCACTCCAGATGGCGGGCCAGGATGGCCGGGTTGTCCGGGTTGACCACGGCGTCCTCGGGGGGCCGCTCGAAGAAGTCCTCGGGGTGGCGCATGAAGTACTGGTCCAGGGCGTCCTCGCCCGCCACCAGGATCACGGCGGACTCGTCCCCGCCGCGCCCCACACGTCCGCCGCGCTGCCAGGTGGACATCACCGTGCCCGGGTAGCCCGCCAGGATGCACAGGTCCAGGCCGCCGATGTCGATGCCCAGCTCCAGGGCCGAGGTGGAGATGACGGCCAGCAGGTCGCCCGAGGCCATGCGGGCCTCGATGTCGCGGCGCTCCTCCGGCAGGAAGCCGGAGCGGTAGGCGCTGATGCGCGGGGCCATGGCCCCGGCCTTCTCGGCGGCCCACAGGGCCACCAGCTCGGTCATCTTGCGCGACTGGCAGTAGACGATGGTGCGCAAGCCCCTGGCCAGGGCGGCCTTGAGCAGCAGGATGGCCGTGCGCGCCGCGCCCTCCAGGGGGTTGACGAAGAGCACGTGCCGCCTGCCCGTGGGCGCGCCCGAGCGCGAGACCACCTCCACGGGCAGCCCCGAGAGGGCCTGGGCCAGCTCGCCCGGGTTGCCGATGGTGGCCGAGGAGAACAGGTGGGCGGGGCGCGCGCCGAAGCGCTCGCAGACGCGGCCCAGGCGGCGCAGCACGTGGGCCATGTGGGAGCCCATCACGCCCCGGTAGGCGTGCATCTCGTCCACCACCACGAAATTGAGCCCTGCCAGGAAGGTGGTCCAGGTTTCGTGGTGGGGCAGAATGGCCAGGTGGAGCATCTCGGGGTTGGTGATGAGCACGTGGGGCGGGTCCAGGCGGAGCTTGCGCCGGGCGTGGGCGGTGGTGTCGCCGTCGTAGACCGCGGCGCGGGGCCTGGCCGAGGCGGGCAGGCTTTCGGTGAGGCGTTCGAAGGCCTTGAGCTGGTCCTGGGCCAGGGCCTTGAGGGGGAAGACGAAGAGCGCGCGGGAGGAGGGGTCGGCCAGGAAGCGCTCCAGCACGGGCAGGGAATACGTGAGGGTCTTGCCCGAGGCCGTGGGCGTGGCCGAGGCCACGTTGCGCCCGGCCAGGGCCAGGGAGCAGGCCAGGGCCTGATGGCTGTAGAGGCGCGCGATGCCCCGCGCGGCCAGGATCTCGCGCAGGGCCGGGGAGAAGGGGCGCACGGGCTCGCCGTATTCGGCCGGGGCGGGCTCCAGCGTGCGGTGGCAGCAGATGCGGTCCTTGAGGCGCTCGGAGGCCTTGAGGGCCGCCACATATTCGGCGACGCTGCCGGGAATCACGGGGTCGCCGGGAAGGCCGTGACCCAGAACGCGCGGCTGCCGTCGCCCTGGCTGCCGGAGCGTTCGGTGTAGAGCCGGGCCTTGCCCGCCAGGGCGACGCGCAGGAAGAAACGGGAGACGCTGGCCTCGCGAACGCGCCGGTCGAGCACGCTGAAGGTTTCGTATCCCTCGGGGCGCTCCAGGGCCTCGCCCGTGCGGCGCAGCAGAGGCTCCCAGGCCTGTCCGTCCAGGGAGAAGTCCACCTCCAGGGCCGATTGCGCTCCGCGCTCCAGGCGTGCGGGCAGGCGGACCTCCACACGGCCCACGGGGCCTTGCGCGTCGCACTCCAGCACCAGTTCCCCCTGGCGGGCCTGCGCGGCTCCCAGCCAGTCGATGGCCACCGAGCCCTCGGCCACGCTCTCCAGGCCCCGGGTGGAGACCACCCGCACCGCGAGCTGCGCGCCGGGCTCCGCGTCCGTGCGCCCTCCCGGGGCCACGGCCAGGCGCGCGGCCCGGGGCCGGGCCATGGCGTCCATGGGGTCGCCCGGGGCCACGGCCAGCACGGGCGCGCCCTCGGGAGTGGCCGCCAGGCGCAGCCTGTCGGCCACGGCCCGGGCCACGAGCTGGTTGCCCTCGGGGGAGCAGTGGCCGTCGCGCGGGGTCAGGTAGGGGTGCACGCCCCGCACGAAGAGCGAGCGCCGGAAGGGTTCGAGCATGTCCACGGCGGGCAGGCCCATGGCGTTGACGGCCGGGGCCAGCTCCTGGCGGGCGGCGTAGAGGCGGCCCTCCACCTCCATCAGGTCCGGGACGGCCAGGAAGACGAGCCGGGCGCCGAAGTGCTCCGTGAAGCGGCGCATGCCCTCCAGGGCCGCGCGGTAGGCGCTCCAGACGCGGGCCAGCTCCTGCCCGGAGGCGGGGCCGAGGATGTCCCGGGCGTGTTCGCTGCGGGCCTTTTCGTAGTCGGTGGCCTTGAAGCGGAAGGGGTCGAGCCCGGGGTTGGTCCTGTGCTCGCCGCTGGTCATCTGGGGGGGCCTGCTCACGGCCTGGGCCCCGGTGCGGAAGAGGAAGCCGATGTTGGCCGCGGCCTGGTAGACCCGCGACCAGGAGAACCAGCGAGAGAGAACCCCCCGGGCGGTGTAGACCGGATCGTTGGCCAGGCCCTCGCGGAAGAGCGCGTCGCGGGTGTGGTCGTGGATGTCGTTGGGGAAGAACTGGAGCACCACCACGTCGGGCATGAGGGCCGCGCCTTTCGTGAGGTAGTAGTCCATGGCGTCGAGGATGCCGAAGATGGGGATACCGGCGTTGACCACCTCGAACTTCTGGCCGGGGTAGCGGCGTTCCAGCTCCCGGCGCAGCAGTTCGGGGTAGGTGTGCTCGTCGTCCACGCCGTAGCCGTAGGTGAAGGAGTCGCCCAGGCAGAGCACGCGCAGCACGCCCTCGGGCTTGGCCGAGGGGTAGTCCGCCAGGCCCCGGGAGCCCTGGTTGTTGGCCGTGACGCGGTAGGGCAGCGCGGGGACGGTGCGGTCCACCACGCGCAGGTGGGGCTCCAGGTCGCCGTGGACGCCCGCGAAGTAGCGGGGCACGGCCGCGCGGGAGGGCACGCGGCCGGTGAGGCGCAGCACGCCCTCCGCGCCCGCGAAGCAGAGCGCCGTGAACGCCAGGAGGTAGAGGCCGTACCAGACGGGACGCATGGTCGGACTAATGCCCCGCGATGTTGTACTTCTTGAGCTTGTACTGCAGCAGGCTCTTGGAGACGCCCAGCATCTCGGCGGCCTTCACCTGCACGAAGTCGGCCCGGGCCAGGGCGCGGCGCACCAGGGCGGCCTCGATGCGCTCCAGGGTCTCGCCCAGGTTGATCTGCACGGGCAGGAGGTCCACGGCGGACTTGTACTGCGTCTCCTCGTCGCGCACTTCGGCGGGCAGCTCCTCCACGCCGATGAGTTCTGCCGAGGCCAGCACCACGCAGCGCTCCACCACGTTCTGGAGCTGGCGCACGTTGCCGGGCCACTCGTAGCCCGTGAGGGCGTCCACGGCCTCGGTGGCGAACCCCTGGACGTTCTTGGCGTTCTCCTCGGCGTACTTGCGCAGGAAGTGGACGGCCAGCAGGGGCACGTCCTCGCGCCGTTCGCGCAGGGCGGGCACCTGGATGGAGACCACGTTGAGCCGGTAGAAGAGGTCTTCCCGGAAGGTTCCGGCCTTCACGGCCTCGGTGAGGTTCTTGTTGGTGGCGGCCACCACGCGGATGTCGGCCTCCACGGTCTGCGTGCCGCCCACGCGCTCGAAGGAGCGCTCCTGGAGCACGCGCAGGAGCTTCACCTGGATGTCGGCGGAGAGTTCGCCGATCTCGTCGAGGAAGAGCGTGCCGCCCTGGGCGGCCTCGAAGCGGCCCCTGCGCTTGGCCACGGCCCCGGTGAAGGAGCCCTTCTCGTGGCCGAAGAGTTCGCTTTCCAGGATGCCCGGGTTCAGGGCCATGCAGTTCACGGAGACGAAGGGCTGGTCCTTGCGGGGCGAGGCGAAGTGGATGGCCTTGGCGATGAGCTCCTTGCCCGTGCCCGACTCGCCCGTGATGAGCACCGTGGAGCGCGAGGGCGCGGCGCGCTCCACCAGCTCCAGCACCTGGCCCATGGCCTTGGAGCGCCCGATGATCTGGTGCACGGCGAAGCGTTCTTCCAGGGTCTGGCGCAGGAGGATGTTCTCGCGCTGGGCGCGGGCGAACTGGGCGGCCTTGCCCACGGTGAGCAGCAGCTCGTCGTTGGAGAAGGGCTTGGTGACGTAATCGAAGGCCCCCACGCGCATGGCCTCCACCGCGCCCTCGATGGAGCCGAAGGCGGTCATGATGATCACGGGCACGTGGGGGTAGGAGCGTTTCACGCGCTCCAGCACTTCCTGGCCGGTCACCTTGGGCATCTTCATGTCCGTGATGACCACGTCCACCTCGGATTCCTCAAGGTAGGCCAGGCCCATCTCCGGGTCGTCCAGGGCGGTGACGGCGTAGCCGGCGTCGGCCAGGAGGGCTTCGAGGATGAGCAGGTAGTTGCGCTCGTCGTCGAGGATGAGGACTTGGGTTGCCATGACCCGGAGATACTAGGGCCTGGGGAAGAGGATGTCCACCCTGGCCCCGCCCTCGGGGTTGTCGCCCAGGCGCAGCTCGGCCCCGTGGCTGCGCAGGATGCTGGCGGTGATGGCCAGGCCCAGGCCCGTGCCCTGGGGCTTGGTGGTGAAGAAGGGGTCCAGGAGCTTGTCGCGGATGGCGGGGGGGATGCCCGGCCCCGTGTCCGTGACGCGCAGGCGGATGCGCCCCCCCTCTTCGCCGGATTCCAGCACGATCTGGCCGCGCAGGGCTTCGGGGCCGTCGCCTTCCGGGTTATGGGCGCAGGCCTGCCCGGGTTCCGGGGCCATGGCCTCCAGCGCGTTGGCCAGGATGTTGTAGAGGGCGCGGTAGAGCAGGTCCTTGTCGCCGGGCACCATGACGCCGGGCTCGCAGGCGCGCACCACCTCCACGCCCTGGGCGCGGCACTTCTGCTCCAGGAAGGCCAGGCACTGGTCGAGCACGGCGCCGAGGTCCACGGGTTCGAGCTTGATGGCCTTGGGCCGGGCGTAGTCCAGGAAGTCGCCCACGGTCTTGGAGAGGCGCACGGCCTCCTCGTGGATGGCGGCCAGGATTTTCGCGGTGAGGGGGTCCTTGTCCTTGGCGCGCGCCAGCAGAAGCTCGGAGCTGGAGCGGATGATGCCCAGGGGGTTGCGGATCTCGTGGGCGATGCCCGCCACCATGCGGCCCATGCTCACGAGCTTCTCGTTCTGCAGGGCCTCGCGTTCGTACTCCTCCTTTTCGCGCATGCGCTGGGCGCTCAGGCGGTCGGCGCGGTGGATGAGCATGCGCAGCACGAAGAAGAGCACCAGGGAGGAGCCCAGGGCCGAGAGGGTGATCAGGCGCTGGAAGGTGACGAGCTTGCGGTAGTCGGCGGTGATGTCCAGGGTGAACTCCAGGCCGCCGATGACGCCCTCCACCTCCACGAGGCTGCCGCCGGGGGCCTCCCCCGGCGAGGGGGGCTCGCCCTGCTCCTGGGCCTGCTCCTGGCCCTGGGCGGACGGCTGGTCGGCCACGGGCACGAAGCCCTTGATGCGCAGCGGCCCGCGCGTGCGCATCACCACGGAGTTGGGCGCGATCTCCGCCGAGAAGAAGGCCCCCAGCGCCCCGGTCTGGTAGATGAACTCGTAGGCGTACTTCTCCTGGTCCATGGCCTGGGCCAGGGCCTCGCCGCCCAGGCCCTCGCGGCCCAGGAGGGCGCGGTCCTGGGCGTAGACCACCACGCCCGAGAGGTCGTAGAGGCGCACGTCGCGGGCCGGGGACTCGTCCATGGCCCCTTTGATCACCTCGTCCAGGCGCTTGTACTGCTCGGGGTTGGAGAGGTCCGGGCGGCCGAACACCCAGAAGTTGGGAATGTAGAAGCGCTTGGACACCGCCGCGTTGAGGGTGGTGGCCAGCAGCTGGGCGAAGTCGTGCTGCTTCTCCAGGAGCACGTCGCGGGCCTGGTTGGCCAGGAAGAGCGAGAGGAACAGGCTCGAGAGCAGCGTGAGCGCGAGCGTGCCCCAGGAGACGAACTTGAGCAGCCCGAAGGAGGCGTCCGGGCGGGTCTTGGGGGGCGCGTCAGCGGGCGTCACGGGGCCTCATGGAGGGGATGGCGCATCCCCGTGGAGGACGCGCCCGCCGCGCCGCGCGCCCGGGCTGTCCCACGGTCGGGTGCGGCCGTCTTGCGTCGCCGCGAAAGCCCCCGGCGGGCCGCATGGCCCGCCGGGGACGGCGCATCGTGCAGGGGCGCGGATACCACGCGCCCTAGAACCCCGTGGTCCGGCGCTGGGCCGAGAGGAACCGGGCCAGATCGGCCTTTTCCGCGGCAAGGCCGTCGGCCCCGAGGCGGGCCTTGGCCAGGCGCTTGCCCAGCTCCACGGCGGGCTGGTCCAGGGGGTCGATGGACATGAGCCACCCCGTGAAGAGGGTGGAGAGCTCCAGCAGGGCCATGAGGCGGCCGCACTCGTGCTCGGTGCAGCGGGCGAGGCAGGCCTCCACCAGGGGGATGCCGCGCTGGGTCATGGCCATGCGCGAGCCCAGGGCCTCGGCCGGGAGCAGCTCGCCCAGCATCTTGCCGCGCAGGAAGCCGAACTCGGCGGGCAGGTCGTCGGGGAAGGCCGTGCCGGGGTCTTCCTCGCGGCTGGTGATGAACAGGCAGCCCTTGTCGCGGGGGCCGTCCAGGAACATCTGCTGCAGGGAGTGCTGGTCGGTGACGCCCACTGCCGGCAGGGGCATGGAGCCCTTGCCTTCCTTGCCCAGGCTTTCGGCCCAGAGCTGGCCGAACCAGGCCCCCAGGGTGGCCAGGCGCGGCACGTAGCAGAAGAAGATGATCTGCGTGAAGCCCGAGTCGATGATGGACCAGTTCCAGCAGGCCAGCTCCCAGGCGGGGTGCGCGGAGAGGATCTTGGGCGAGAGGATGGTCTCGGTGAGGGGCTTGGTGACGGAGAGCGCGCCCTCCACCAGGGCCTCGCAGTCGATGCCCAGGAAGGCGGCGGGGATGAGCCCCACGGCCGAGAGCACCGAGTAGCGCCCGCCCATGTAGGTGGGCACGGGCAGCGTGGTGAAGCCGTGGCGCGCCGATTCCTTGCGGAAGAAGCCGTCCTCGCCGGTGACCATGATCAGGTGGTCCTTCCAGGCGTCGCCCAGGGCCTCCTTGAGCCAGCGGCAGGCCAGGAAGTACTGGCTGGCCGTCTCGATGGTGCCGCCGGACTTGCTCACGGCCACCACCACGGTCTCGGCGGGGTCGAGCCTGGTGAAGTAGGTCATGAGCGAGCCCGAGTCCACGTTGTCTGCGATCCAGAGCCAGGGTCCCTGGTGCCCGGGCTGGTCCTGGCCGGGGGCGAAGGCCTTCTGGAGTGCGCGCGCGCCCAGGGCGGAGCCGCCGATGCCCAGGAGCAGCATGTGCTTGAAGCCCTTCAGGCGCGGGGCCAGCGCGGCCAGGTCGCGCTTGAGGGCGGGCCAGTGGGGCAGGTTGATGAAGGGCAGCCTGCCGCCTTCCGGCCCGGAGAGGTCGGCGGCGAGGCGTTCCACGAAGGCCCCCAGCCGGGCCTGTCCGGCGCTGGGGGAGACCTTCTCGGGGTAGGCGCTGGTCCAGTCGAGCACGTTGTCGGACATGCGGGGGCTCCTTGTCGGTTCGTGTGGGTCCGCCTTGGCGGGCGGACGCTTCGGGCGTCGTACCACCCTTGGGCGAAGATGTCTCGCCCGGCGCGTTACCCTTTGAGCACTTTGCCCACGGCCTCCAGGGCCTTGAGCAGCGTCTCGTCGGAGACGGCGTAGGAGAAGCGCAGGCAGCGGTCGTCCCCGAAGGCGGAGCCGGGCACCAGGGCCACCAGGGCCTCCTCCAGGATGCGCTTGCACAGGCTGGCGGAGTCCGGGGCCTGGGCGTTGAAGCGCGCGCTCACGTCGGGGAAGAGGTAGAACGCGCCGCCGGGGTTGGGGCACTTCACGCCCTCCCAGGAGGAGACGATCTCCATGGCCAGGTTGCGGCGGCGCTCGAAGCCCTGGCGCATCTGCTCCACGCAGTCGAAGCTGCCGGTGAGCGCGGCCACGGCCCCCTTCTGGGCGAAGGAGCACACGTTGGACGTGGACTGCCCCTGGATCTTGGACTGGGCCTTGATCAGGTCCGGGTGGGCCACGCAGTAGCCGATGCGCCAGCCCGTCATGGCGAAGCTCTTGGCCAGGCCGTTGACCACGGCCACCTTTTCGGGATGGCGCTCCCACCAGTGCACCACGGAGAGGCGCTCGGCGGGCGGGTAGACCAGCTGGTCGTAGATTTCGTCGGAGATCACGAAGATGCCGCGCCCCACGGCCCATTCCATGATGGCGTCCAGCTGCGCCCTGGAGTAGCAGCAGCCGGTGGGGTTGGAGGGCGAGTTGAGCACCAGCGCGCGGGTGAGCGGCGTGCGGGCCTTCTCCAGGGCCTCCACGGAGACGAGGAAGTCGTCCTCGGGCTCGGTGGGCACGGCCACGGGCTCGCCGCCGGCCAGGAGCACCATGTCGGGGTAGCTCACCCAGTAAGGGGCGGGAATGAGCACCTGCTCCCCGGGGTTGAGCAGCGCGGTGAAAAGATTGTAGAGCACCTGCTTGCCGCCGTTGGAGACGATGACGGCCTCGCGCGGCGGGGTGACGCCGTAGAAACGCCCGAAGTAGCCGCCCACGGCGTCGCGCAGTTCGGGGATTCCGGGCACGGGGGTGTAGCGGGTGAAGTTGTCGTCCAGGGCCTGGCGGGCGGCCTGCTTGACGTGCTCGGGCGTGGGGGAGTCGGGCTCGCCCACGGCCAGGCTGATCACTGGCTTGCCCTGGGCCTTGAGTTCCTGGGCCTTGGCGTTGATGGCCAACGTCGCCGACGGCTGGATGCGGGAGAGCTTCAGGGAAATGCGCATGCTGGTCTCGCTGCTGGTTGGAAGTGACGGGCGCGGGATGCCTTCGGGACACTAGAGAAAAAAATGGAAACAGTAAATTCATCGGCGCGTCCTGGCCCCGTTCTGCTGCCTCTTTCCGGCCCGGCCCGGGTGGCCCGGCTTGCGGGGCGCAGGGCGCGCTTCCTCATGGACCTGGAAGACGGCGCGGGCGGGCGCTTCACCGCCCACACCAACAACACCGGAACCATGCTGGGGCTTCTGCGCCCCGGCGCGGAGGTGCTCGCGACGCGGCGCGACACGCCCGGGCGCAAGCTGCCCTGGAGCGTGGAGGCCGTGCGCCTCGGGGATTTCTGGGTGGGCGTGGACACCTCCGTGCCCACCAGGGCGCTGCGGGCCGCGTGGGCGGCCGGGCTCCTGCCCGAGACGGCCGGATACGAAACGTTCCGGGCCGAGCCGCGCTTCGAGGGCGGCCGCCTGGACGCCCTGCTGGAAGGACCGGCCGGGCGCTTGTGGGTGGAGACCAAGAACGTGACCCTGGTGGAGGAATGTCAGGCCCAGTTCCCGGACGCGCCCTCGGAGCGCGCCCGCAAGCACCTGGCGGAGCTTTCGCGTCTGGCGCGCTCGGGGGAGCGCGCGGCGCTCTTCTTCTGCGTGCAGCGCCCCGACGCCCAATGCTTCGGCCCGGCCTGGGCCGTGGACGAGGCCTACGGCCGGGAGTTCCACCAGGCCCTGGACGAGGGCGTGGAGGCCTGGGCGTACGTTCTGGACGTGGGGGAGGACGGGTATCGCCTGGGCGGGAGGCTGGCGGTGGGGGGCGCTCCTTGACGGGCATCAATTCCGCTACTAATTTCGACGTCGGATTCAATGCGACGGGAGGCTCCATGGAAACCATCCACGCCCGCCGGACCGTAAGCGTCACGGAACTCAAGCGCAGTTTCAGCGCCATCCTGGACCAGGCCGGGGACGACCCAGTGGCCGTGCTCAACCACAACCGGCCCGAGGCCTATCTCTTGTCCGCCGCGCTCTACGAGCGCCTGCTCGATCGCCTGGAGGACCTGGAGGACGCCCGGCTCGTGCGCGAACGCGCGGACGGGCCGTTCGTGGAAGTGGACATCGATGCCTTATAGGCTGCGCTTCCACGCGCAGGCCCTCAAGGAGTGGGAGCGGCTGGACGCGACATTGCGCGCCCAGTTCAAGAAGAAACTGGCCGAACGCCTCGTTGAACCCCGAATCCCAAGCGCGGCGCTCTCCGGCCTGCCCGGCTGCTACAAGATCAAGCTGCGCAAGGCGGGATATCGCCTGATTTACCGCGTGGACGAGGACATCGTGAGCGTGACGGTGGTCGCCGTGGGCCAGCGCGACAAACTCCGCGCCTACGACGCGGCGCGAGCGCGCCACGAGGAGTGAGCGTCGGGGCGCGCCCTAGCCCTCGGCCTCGTGGTGCTCGCCGGGCTCGCCCTTGCGGCGCTTCTCCCCGTACTTCACCCGGGCCTCCCAGACCTTGTGGCCCACGCGCCGACCCAGGTCGGCCTGGCGCGCCTTGAGGAGAGCCTCGGCGGCCTCGCGGTTGCCCTGGGACTTGAGCAGCGTTGCGCTCTCCAGGTCTCGCAGGTACTTGGCGCACTCGTGCACCAGCCCCGTCAGGTCCAGCTCGTCGAGTTCCGCCGGGACGCGGACGCTTCGCACGCGGCGTTGCATGGCTTGCACCTCCGTTGGATGAATCGTATTACGATACGTCACGCGAAAGGGCAAGGAATCCTGGACGCGCGCACCCCGCCGGGCCTTGCCCACCCTGCGCCATCAATGATACCGCCTGCGGAGGAGACGCGATGGCCCTGACACGCAACGACAAGCTGCTCATTCTGGGCGCAGTGATCCTGGCCGCCGTGGTGGTGGGCGGTCTCGCCTGGTGGCGCGCCTCCTCCCAGGAGGCCCCCGCGCCCGTCCAGCAGGCGGCCCCGGCGCCCACCGCCGCGACCGCCCAGGCCCCCCAACCCCAGGAGCCCCCCGCGCCCGAGCGCAAGGTGGCCTTGCCCCCGCAGGCCCCGGCCCCCGTGGTGGCCCCCCTGGCCCCGCCCGCCGCGCCGGACCGCTCCCTGGAGACCATCTTCGCGGAGAAGCCCAAGCCCGAGCCGGAGACTCTCCCGTCGCTTCCCCCGCCGCCCCCGCCTCCGGCCGAGCCACCCAAGGTCCAGCCGGAACAGGCCCCCAAGCCCGAAACGCCCGCCGAGCGCCGCGCGAGGCTGGCCCTGGAACGCAAGGCCCAGGCCGACGCCAAGCGCGCCGAGGCCGAGGCCCGCAAATCCCGCGAAGAGACCCTGCGCCGCGCCCAGGATGAGTTGCGCAAGGCCGAGACCGACCTCAAGCGCGCCCAGGAGCGCCTGAAGAAGGAACAGGACAAGGCCCGCCCCGCCCAGCAGGACCCGGCGCAGCCCGCTCCGGCGGCCCCCCCTCAGGCCGCGCCCCAGGCGCAGCAGGCCCCCCCTGCTCCGCCCAAGGCCCCCGAGGCCAAGCCCAAGCCCGAGCCCGAGCGCCGCGTGGTGGACAAGCTTTCCGTGTTCGAGTCCCCCGAGGAGATCGTCTTCACCCTGCACGGCGCGCACACCCAGGCCAAGGCCGAGGCCATGCTCCTGGGAACGCCCTCCCGGCTGGTGATCGACCTGCCGGGACAATGGACCTACCAGCGCCCCGAAAAACCCGCTGGCGGCCAGGTGCAGGCCATCCGCCTGGGCAGGCACCCGGACAAGCTGCGCATCGTCCTCGACCTGACCCACGCGCCCAAGGGCGGCAAACGCCCTGCCGTGGACAAAACCGCCGACGGCCTGACCATCAGGCTGGGCAAATGACCCAACGGAGGAACGCCTTGAACAAGACGGCCCCCCTGCTCTTTCTCGCGCTGGCGCTGACCCTCTGGGCCGGCGACGCCCCGGCCCTCCAGGAGCGCACGCTCACCGACGAGCCCACCGTGGACAAGCCCCAGGGCCCGGCGCTCAAGGAGCCCGCCCCCGCGCCCAAATCAGCTCCCGCTCCGGCCCCGGCCCCGGCCCCTGAGGCCAAGCCTGCGGCGGACGGCAAATCCCCCTTCAACTCCCAGGCCCCGGCCGTGGAGAAATACCCGCCCCCGCCCGCCTCCTACGGCAAGGGCTCCGGCGGCGCTCCGGGCGGCACCTGGACCCCCGGCGGCCAGCCCCAGACTGCCGAGACCCCGGCCGAGACCCCGGCTGAACCCTCCGCCTCGGGGCAGGGCTCCGGCACACGCATCTTCGACATGCCCGAGGCCCGGAAGGTGACCACCTACTCGCGCAAGGAAGTGGACGAACAGGTCATGGGCTTCTTCGAGGGCGGGGCCAGGGGCCTGGCGGACCTTATCTCCCGGGCTTTCGAGAAGTACGGCGAGCCCACGGGCTTCATCAAGGGCAGCGAGGGCGCGGGCGCGCTGGTGGTGGGCTTCCGCTACGGCGAGGGCTGGCTCTACCTCAGAAACGGCCAGAAGGCCTACGTCTACTGGCAGAGCCCCTCCGTGGGGCTGGATCTGGGCGTCAACGCCTCCAAGGTGTTCTGCATGGTCTACGGCATGACCAGCGTCGACCAGATCTACCAGCGCTTCCCCAGCGTGGACGGCAGCGCCTACGTGGTGGGCGGCTTCGGCATGAACTACCAGCGCTCCAGCCCCGTGGTGCTGGCCCCCATCCGCTTCGGCGTGGGGCTGCGCCTGGGGGCCAACCTGGGCTACATGCACTTCACCAAGGAACGCACCATCAACCCGTTCTGATCCTCGCGGCGGCGCGGCCCGGTCGCGCCGCCGACCCGCTCCCCGCCCCGAGGCGGGCGCTCAGAACCGCAGGAACCGAAGCGTCATGGTCGGCATGGAAATCAAGGCACTGGTCTTGACCGGCTCGCCGGACAGGACCCGGGAGCTGGCCGATGTGCTCCAGCGCGCAGGCGTTGTCCGCCCGGACACGGCCGCAAGCCTCGAAGAAGCCCTGGACCGCGTCCTGCGCGACCCACCCGGCCTGGCGCTCCTCGACCTCGACGACCCAGCCCTCGACGCAGCCCAAGCCTGCCGCGCCCTCCAGGACGGCCCGGGGGTCCCCGTGGTGTGCGCCACGGCCCGCACGGACGCCCAGGCCCTGCGCGTCCTGGCCCAGGCCGATCCCGCCGGGACGCTCCTCCTGCCCCAGGAGCCCCGGCACACCCGCGCCGTGCTGGAACTGGCCCTCCTGCGCCACGCCGCCCCGCCCGCGCGCCTGTGCGACCCCGCGCCCCTGGAGGACGCCCTGCGTCGCCTCTCCCGCGAAGTGAAGGAGCGCAGACGCGCCGAGGAGGCCCTGCGCCAGGCCGAGGAGCGCTACCGCACCATCGCCGACTTCACCCACGACTGGGAGTACTGGCAGCTCCCCGACGGCTCCCTGGCCTACGTCTCCCCCTCCTGCGAGCACATCACCGGACGCCCGCCGGGGGCCTTCATGGCCGACCCGTCCCTGCTGGAATCCGTCATCCTGGAGGAGGATCTCCCCTCCTGGTACACCCACCGCGACCATGTGCTCGCCGACCGGTCCTGCGGAAGGGCGCGCTTCCGCATCCGCCATGCGGACGGCTCCGTGCGCTGGATCGGCCACGTCTGCCAGCCCGTCACCGGAAAGGACGGCCGCTTCGCGGGCACCAGGGCGAGCAACCGCGACATCACCCCCGAGGTGCGCGCCCTGGAGGAACTGCGCCGCGTGGAGGCCTGGCACAGGCTGCTCCTGGAAGCGCTGCCCGCGCCCATCTCCGTCACCTCGCTCGCGGAAGGGAGCATCCTCTACCTCAACCAGGCCTGTCGCGAACTCCTGGCCTTTTCCGCGCCGGGAGACCCGCCGCGCACGTCCAGGGACTTCTACAAGAACCCCGAGGACCGCGCCGAACTCATCGCCGCCCTGGAGCGCCACGGCAGCGTGCGCCGCGAGGTGGAGATGGTCTCTTGCGACGGCCGCGTCTTCTGGGCGCTCATCTCGGCCGTGTTCCTGGAATACGGGGCCACGCGCGCCGTGTTCGCCGTCCTGCTCGACGACACCGAGCGCCGCATGGCGCAAGAGGATCTGCGCGAATCGCGCGACATCTTCTCCACCTTCATGGACCAGATCCCCGCCGTGGTCTTCCTCCAGGACCAGGACACCCGCGCGCGCTACATCAACCGCCACTTCCGCGAGATGCTGGCCCCCGGGGCGGACTGGAACGGCAAAACCCCCCAGGAGCTCTTCCCCGGAGAAACCGGCGAGGCCATGGCCCGAGACACCCGCGAAGCCCTGGCCGGCAGGGTGGTCGTGCGCGACGAACGCATCAGCGGCCGTACCGGCGCCTCCCTGTGGCGCACCACCAAGTTCCCCATCCTGCGCGAGGGCAAGACCCCCCTCGTGGGCGCCATGGCCTGGGACGTGAGCGAACCCGCCGCCCTGAGCACTCTCGGACGCGCCGTCAACCAGGCGGTCACCCTGGAAGAGACCGCACGGACGGCCGTGAGTTCCGCGGCGGAGCTGCTCAGCCTGGACCTCGCCGTGCTCTACCTCCTGGACGGCGACCTGCTCCAGGCCCAGGCCCTCCAGACCGGCCTGCCCGGCTACTCCGATCCGACCGCGTTGACGCACGAACTGGGCGACTGCCTCTGCGGGATGGCCGCCCGGGAGCGGCGCTCCCTCTTCTCGCGCGACATCCGCAGCGACCAGCGCTGCTCCCGCGAAGCCTGCGCGCGCGGAGGAATCATCTCCTTCGCCGCCCTGCCCCTCTGGGTGGGCAGCGAACTCATGGGCGTGCTGGGTCTTGGCTGCGTGCGCCCGCGCGACCTGGAAGCCCAGGCGGAACACCTGGAGTCCATGGCCTATGTGGTCTCCCTGGGCGTGCACAAGGCCCGGCTCTACGAAGAGGTGGCCCGCCAGGCCCGCGACCTGGACCTCAAGGTGGCCGAACGCACCGAGGAGCTGCGCGTCACCAACCGCCAGCTGGAGCTCTTTTCGGCCCGCGCCCAGGATCTGGCCGCGCGCTCCGCCGCCGCAAGCCGCGCCAAGAGCGAGTTTCTGGCCAAGATGAGCCACGAGATCCGCACCCCCATGAACGCCGTGGTGAACATGACCCGCCTCGTGCTCGACTCGACCCTCACCCCCGAACAGCGCGAACGCCTGGACATGGTGGACCGCGCCTCCCACCACCTTCTGGGCATCATCGACGACATCCTCGACTTCTCCCGCATCGAGGCCGGACGCATGACCCTGGCCAACGAGCCCTTCGAGACCGCCCCGCTGCTGCGCTCCTGCCTGGAGCCCTTCGCGCGCCAAGCCGCCCAGAAAGGCGTGGGACTGGGCGCCAGACTGCACCCGGAACTCCCCCGCGCGGCCAAGGGCGACCCGGGCCGCCTGCGCCAGATCCTCATCAACCTGGTGGGCAATGCCGTGAAGTTCACCGCCTCGGGCAGCGTGACCCTCTCGGCCGAGGCCCGCCTCCTGCCCGAAGGCGACAGCTTCGAACTGGTGGCGCGGGTGACCGACACGGGCGTCGGCATCACCCCGGAACTTCAGGAGCGCATCTTCGACCTCTTCCGCCAGGCCGACGACTCCACCAGCCGCAGGCACGGGGGCACGGGCCTGGGGCTCTCCATCGCGCGCCAGCTGGCGGAGATGATGGGCGGGAGCGTGTCGGTGCGCAGCGAAGAGGGCCGGGGCAGCGAGTTCACCGTGCGCCTGCCGCTGGGCGTCTGCGGACCGGGCGAGAGAGCCGCCCCAGCCCCCGCGTCGCGGGCGGCCCTGCGCGCTCTGCCCCGGCTGCGCGTCCTGGTGGTGGAGGACAACGAGGAGAACAAGAAGGTGGCCATGGCCCTGCTGGAGAAGCTGGGCCAACGCGCGGACATCGCCGGGGGCGGCGTAGAGGCCCTGGAGCGCCTGCGTCGGCAGCCCTACGACGTGGTGTTCATGGACGTGGAAATGCCCGGCATGGACGGCCTGGAGGCCACGCGGCGCATCCGCGCCGGGGAAGCCGGGGAGGCCGCGGCGGGCGTGCGCATCCTGGCCATGACGGCCCATGCCGTCTCGGGTTACCGGGAGATGTGTCTCGAAGCGGGCATGGACGGCTACCTCACCAAACCCCTGGACCTCTCCCGGCTGGAGCAGGCCCTTGCCCAGGCGGCCGCCGCCCCGGCGCGCGAGACGTCCGGTCCGGCACCGGAGTTGCCCGCGCAACCGGCCCCGGAGCCTGTCCGGGACGCGCCCCTGCCGGAATCCGCCTCCGAACGGCTCCCAACCCTGGACCGCCTGGAGGCCCTGAGCCGCCTGGAGGACGAAGACCTCTTCCGGGAGGTGGCCCAGGTGCTGGTGGACGGCTTCGCGGAACGGCTGGCCGCTCTGCGCGACCACCTCTCCGGCGGCCGCGCGATGGAACTGGCCCTGTCGGCCCACGCCCTGAAGGGAGCGCTCGCCACCGTTGGCGCGGCCCACTCGGCGGACCTGGCGCGGAGACTGGAGGAGGCCGCGCGGCGCAACGCGCTGGAACTGGCCCCCTCCCTGGTCGAGGAGCTGGCCCAAGACTTCGAGGACCTGTGCAGGCAGCTCGCCCCGGACGGCGTGAAAGCGCCCGACGCGCATTTTTCGCGTCCGCCCCAGAAAAAGTAGTTGCCAAGAGCCCGGGAAGAGGCTAATTGCTCACTTCCTCGTGCCGAGGTAGCTCAGTTGGTAGAGCAGGGGACTGAAAATCCCCGTGTCGGGGGTTCAACTCCCTCCCTCGGCACCACAGAAATCAAGGGCTTACGGGTAAAACCGTGAGCCCTTTTTCTTTTGGCGGGAAATTCTGTCCCCCACTGACCTGCCGGGATTCCTCGTACCACTCGATCCTTGAGGGTGGCCCCTGGATCAGACTCTTGCCGATAATCCCCGCGTAGGCTTTGGGTTCATCATTCCCAGGGTTGTGAGTGGCCGGGCCTCGTTGTAGAGTCTGCGCCCAGTCTACAATGACGACCTTGGCTTCCACTCTGGAGCGAAACCACTCCACGGACAGGCGCTCGCCCCCGAGCGAAGCCCAAAGGGCCACGCGGAGAGGGGGCGGCCGCCGCACGCGCCCCCTCTCGATTGCGTGCTCCCGGAATCTTGCGTCACGCTGCGCTTTGGGAGCCCTCCTCCGCAGCTTCAGGCATGAGCAACTCGTCCTCATTGAACACCTTGTCGATGTCCAGGATGATGATGAAGTCGTCCCCATGTTTGCCGATGCCCTGGATGAAGTCGGCATGGACGGAGGTTCCCATCCTGGGCGCTGGTTCGATGTCCTTGGGTTCGATGTCCATGACCTCCTTGACCGAATCGGCCAGGGCGCCCAGGACCGTTTCCTGGCCGTCCATCCGCACCTCCACGATGATGATGCACGTGTTCACGGTGCGCCTGGTCTCGGGCATGCCGAACTTCAGGCGAACGTCCACCACCGGGACGGCCCGCCCGCGCAGGTTGATCACCCCGCGCACGGCCTCTGGCGTGCGGGGGACCTTGGTGATGGTCGTATATTCAAGCACCTCGCGCACCGAGGCGATGTCCAGGGCGAACACCTCTTCACCCAGGGTGAAGGTCAGGTATTGGTTCGTGTTCTCGCTCACGGAGTACTCCCGGGGCTAGAATTTCTCGAATTCGTTGTCATGATCGGACGCTCCAAGGTCGAGGGAGACGCCTTTCCCCGGCTTTGCCCCCTTCCGGACCGTCGGACGGGGGCGGCCGACGGTGGGCGCGCCCTGGGGAAGGGCCTTGGGGGCCGCAGGCCGCGAGCCGCCGTGCGAGCCCCTGAGCTTGAAGAAGCTCACGGTGGAAAGCAGCTGCTCGGCCTGGCTGGAGAGCTCTTCCGAGGTGGAGGCCATCTCTTCCGAGGCGGAGGCGTTCTGCTGGATGACCTGGTCGAGCTGCTGGATGGCCTTGTTGATCTGGTCCGCGCCTGCGCTCTGCTCGCGCGAGCCTGCGGCGATCTCCTGCACCAGTTCGGCGGTTTTCTTGATGTCGGGCACAATGGCCGAGAGCATGTTCCCCGCCTTTTCCGCCACGGCCACCGACTCTGTGGACAAGGACGAGATTTCGGCGGCCGCGTGTCCTGAGCGCTCGGCCAGCTTGCGCACCTCGGCCGCGACGACCGCGAACCCCTTGCCGTGTTCGCCTGCCCGTGCGGCCTCGATGGCCGCGTTCAGGGCCAGCAGGTTGGTCTGGCGGGCGATTTCCTCGATGATGGAGATCTTCTCCGCGATCTGCTTCATGGCGCCCACGGTCTGGGACACGGCGCGCCCACCCTCCTCGGCGTCCCTGGCGGCCTTCATGGCCATGGACTCGGTCTGCACGGAGTTGTCGGCGTTCTGCTGGATGTTGGAGGTCATCTCCTCCATGGACGAGGAGACCTCTTCCACGCTGGCGGCCTGCTCGCTGGCGCCCTGCGAGAGGGATTCGGACGTGGCCGAGAGTTCCTGCGACCCGGAGGCCACGTTGTTGGCCCCCTCCACCACCTCGCCCATCACATCGTTCAGGCGTCTGGTCATCTCGCGCAGGGCGTCGGCCAGCATGCCGATCTCGTCTTTCTGGTTGACGTCCAGGTCCAGGGTCATGTCGCCCTCGCTCATCCTCTGGGCGAAGGTGACGCCCTGGATCACTGGGCCGGTGATTCCCTTGGTAATGAAGAAGGCCACGGCCACGCCCAGAACGAGCGCGATCACGAGACCAACGCCCATGACGGTGGAAGAGGCCGACAGGCTCCTGGAAGCCTCATCCGTGAGCTGTTCGGTCAGCTTCACGCCGTAGGACGAGGTGTCGGCCGCGGCCTTGAGCACCTCCTCCGCCACCGAGTTGCGCGTCTTGGTGGCCTCATCCGTGGCGAATGAATTCTTAACGTACGCCAGCATCGCCTCCTTGTAGGATTCGGCGGCCCTGCGGATTTCGTTGAGCTGGCGGATGTTCGCGTCCTGGCGCGTGATGGCCCTGACCTGCTGCTCCTTGGCGGCGATGATCTCGAAGTTCTTCAGTCCCTCCTGGATGACCTTCACGTCGCGCAGGGCCTGCCCCTTGAAGTTGGCCACTCGCACGGCATTGCCCGCGTCGATCACGTCGTTCATCAGTTCGATCTTGTCGGCCCGGTCCTTGACCTTGCCGGACTCAACCATGGGGCTTCCAAGCAGTTCTCTCAAGGCTTTGCCCTGTGATTCCAAATACATAGTGCAATTCTTCATGAAGGCCTGGGCGCTCTCGTCCATGGCCTTGCGGTTGGCCTCCATGGCGTGCTCCAAGGAGTAGGACTGTTCCGCAAGCTTCTTCCATTCAGCGACCTTGGAGCCGGCCTTTTCCGCGTTCTCCTTGAGCTTGACCAGGTTCGGATACTTCCGGGCAAGGTCCCTGGCCTGCTGGAGAGCCCTCTCCACATCGACAAGCTCCTTCTGGGTCTGCTTCCAGAAGGCCTCATCCCCCGTGTAGACGAAGCCTCTCATGGCGAACATGGTCTGCAACGAGGAGCGCTCGACTTCGGTAGCCACGGACACTTCGGGCGCGACCTCCTGGGCCAGGCGCTCGGCCTGTTTCCCCACGGAGAGCATGTTCACCATGGCCATCCCGCCAAGGAGGCCTGCGATAAGAATGAGAATGCCGAAACCAAGGCCGATCTTCACTCCGAGTTTCAAATTTTTCATAGCAACGCCCTTCATTGGAATGTTTCGCCTGGGTACGTCCCTGGATGCCCCGCCTCAAAGCCACTCGGACAAGCAGAAGGGCTCCACCTCCTGCTTTCAGGGCCGACCTCCTGACGGGAGCGCGACTGCACTGGCGGCCACCCCGTCGGAGAGAACTTCAACGTAGCACAGCAGGCGCAGCATGGTCTACCGAAGCGAACAATATTTCTCCATTAGTTGAGCAAACTGCACAGAGAAACAAGTGACTACACTATCTTAATAACAATCATTTTGCAGTATGACCAATGAAAGACAAAGGCTTACGAATGGACCGGCGGACCAATCACAAACCGATCGGGACGCATCCTGTGTTCGCCTGTGCACATATAGGCCGTGTCGATCGATGCGGAGTGCGCAGATGGCATTCGCCAATCGGTACAGAGCATCGCGCAGGAAGCCAGCCGTTCCGGCTGCGGAAGCGCCGCTCTGCCGAAGCCTCTCTCGCGGGAACGGCACCGTGCTGCCGTCCGCTCGCCCTGTCTGTTCGGGCTGATGGCCGGGTGGGCGGCTCGCGCCGCCCAAGGGGAGACTCCGAGGAAAGGGCGGCCACCCGAAAGCAGGTGGTGGCTTCGGGATGCTGGCCTGGCCAGCCCGGCTCGACGCGGATCATCTGTAAAACCGGGCGAACCGCTTCCGACGAGGAAGAGAAGCCGTGGGATGTCACGGCACTCGGGTGGGCAGAGGGTGGACATCGTGCGGGAGGCCGCCCGCAGCACTGTGCGCCAGGCGGGCGGGCGTTACGGCGTGGCGGAGCAGGCGCGCCCCGTTTCGGCGGGGAGGGCCTCCAGCAAGGCGTAGCAGTCCCTGCCCCGGGACTTTGCCTGGTAGAGGGCCTCGTCCACGCGGCAGTACGCGGCGTCCCTGTCCATCCACGCATGCCGGTCGATGATGACCGCCCCGAGTGAGATGGTCACGTGTCCGTACGGGCTGGCCTTGTGCGGCAGGTTCAAATCGCGGGCCGCCTGGTTCAGTTTGGCCAGGATCGGGTACAAGGTTTCCTGTTCGTGCAGGGCCACGATGACGAGAAATTCCTCCCCTCCCAGGCGGAATGCCAGGTCCGTCCCCCGGTGGAGCGTCTTCTCCAGGGTCTCGGCAACTCCCACAAGCGCCCTGTCACCCTGGTGATGGCCGTAAGCGTCGTTGTATTTTTTGAAGTAATCCACGTCCGCCAGGATCATGCCCATCCGCACCAGTCCGCGCCGCGCAGCATCGAAATGATAGGGTGCGATCTCGTCGAAATGCCTGCGATTGAACAGGCCGGTCAGGCCGTCATGGATGGAGAGATCCCGCACATGCCGGGCATGCCGCGCCAGAAGCGCCGAAAACAAGAGCACGGACGCAATCAGCAACATCCCAGCGATGAGCGCGGCCTGATCCTTCAGCGCATCCTGCAACAGCCGTCGCTCATCGACGGCGAGATCGATGCGCCAGGGGACGAGCTTGAGCGGGAGGCTGTGAAACTCATACCCCTTGGCCCCGGGCGGGATGTCCGCGAACGTGCGGCTCGCCAACTGCTGGCCATCCTCGCTGACCAGGGCGGCGTTCACTCCCGGCAGCGGGTACATGTCCATGATGTACTGGAGACTCTTGACGGAGACGTCGATGCTGACGCTCCCCCTGAACCTGTCCCCCTGGTAGACGGGATCACTGACTGTGGCCATCTGGCCCTTTCCCGCCACATCCGTGTAGGGTTTCGTCCAGAAGGATTCGCGGGACGGGTTGGCCTGCGGCGTCGCGCCGGTCAGGAACTCCATCTCGAGCAGGTCGGGGGTGAAAAAGAAGTCCTCGGCCTCCTCGGCGGGGAAGAGGTACATGAAGGCCCTGGCCGACGTGTAATAGACCCAGGGCGTATCGGGGCTTCTGTTCCGAATCGCCCTCATGAGGGGGGCCAGGGCTTCGGCCATCCGCATCTCCTCGATCACGGGGGCGTCGGGGCCGGGCACTGGGCCGAGTCCCACCATGCGGCCATAGGCCAGGCGGTCCCTCTCCTTTGCCGAAGGGAGCGAGGCGTACCCGTCCCTCCCCGGGAGGGGCCGCAACCGGTTCGCCGGATTGCCCGGGCGCGTCAGATAGCCGGACAGGCAACTCTCCGCGACGTTGCGCATGGCCCTCACGTTGTAGACGTGGTTCTCCAGATCGTGGTCGATGGTTTTCACCAGTGCTTGGCCGGCGGCGATCACTTTCTGCCGCCCTTCGGCCATGTTCTGGCGGACGCGGGAGGAGGTCGCCGGAATTCCGGCGGCAAGCACGCCCGCCAACACGGCCAGGAGAATCCCGACAAGCCGCGCGCCGAGGATGTGCCGCAGCTGCTGCGCCAGCGGAAGCTTCCACGGAAAGGCTCGGGGTGTTCTCGTACGGGTGTGCATGGCGTTTTTCATTGCATGGACAAGACCGGCTGCGATCGGAGGTCCGATTGCGATGGGCATTTGCTCCCGCAGGGGAGCACCCCCGGACAGCCGTCAGAACGTGAAGGCCGCTCCAAGGACCGGCCCCGACAGGACGGCGTCGAACTTGAAAGAGTCTTTGCCGCTGCCTTCCGAGTGGTTCACGCCCACCGCTCGGTAGCCGATGAAAGCCGTGCCGTGGTCGCAGAAGGTGTAGCCCACCAGGGCCATGGCGTCCCACGTGATGGCCGAACTGATGCCGAAGCCGCCGACGCCGCCGCGCAGTTCAGCCTTCCAGGCGTCGGTCAACTGGAACTGCACCCTGGCCCCCACCACGGGGTCCACCCAGCTTCTCTGCCCGAAGATCGAACGGCTGTTGATGGGCGAATCGCTCTTGAGATGCATGGCCAGGCTCCAGATGCGGACGCCCGCCAGAAGGTCCAGGCTTGCGGGCGCGGCCCCGTCCTTGCCCAACGCTGCGCTTCCCACGCGCCAGAACCCGGCCACATCGGAGAGGAACAGGCCCATCTGACCGTCCAGGGAGACCCGTTTCCCCGAGGACTGGTCGCCGAGCTGGGCGTAATTGACCTCGCCCAGGAGCCCGAAGGCGTCCCGGTAGAGGATGTCCGCGTGGAGCATGCCCGCGATGTTCAGGTATTTGGAGAGGTCGGCGAAGCTGGAATCGACGTTGGCCTGGGCCCCCCGCACCCCCATCGTGCCCGAGAGGCCCGTGAGCCAGGCGTACGGGGCCAGGGTGACCTTGAGGTCGCCGCCGGAAGGGTTCGGCGCGGCGGCTTGAGCGGCAACGGAAATGAGCGTGAGACCGAGAAGCGCTGTCAGGAGGAAACACCTGGCCGAGGTGTTGGGCATAAGGCCTCCAGCCGGTCGGGTTCGGGTTGGCGCAAAAGGGGCGCGAGGCCCCGCAGGCCGGGTCTTCGACGCGAAGGCCCGGCCGGGAACGATCCGTCGGGGCGCGTCAGTTCGCCTCTTTCACCGCCGGGATGACCCAGGAGCCGTCGAGAATCGAGGGGCTGGCCTTGCTCGGCCAGTAGAGCCGCAGCATGAGGACGAAGGCGTCCCTGGGCGCGGGCAGCCAGTTGGACTCCTTGTCCGGCCCGGGATTGTCGTGCTGGATGTAGAGGTCCACGGAGCCGTCGGCGTTGGGCTTCAGGTTCTGCCTGGCGCTGACGCTCTGGCGGTTGAGGGGGTTTTTCACGAAGAAGTAGTCCTTGTCGTACATGGTCAGCGACCAGAAGCCCTCGGCCGGGGGGAGCTGGCCCTTCTCGAAACGCATCACGTAGCGCTTTGCGCCGTGGTACGATCCGAGGATGTCCGGGCCTTCGGAGGTGGGATAGACCGCGTCCTGGGGGAGGTTCGCGCCCAGGCCGATGGCGGTGATCAGGGCGCGCTGGATGTAGTTGACGCCGTATTTCCCGGTCTTGGTGGTGAAGGCCCAGCCGTTCTGGAGCGTCATGTCTCCGGCGAGGACGCCTTCCTTCATCCAGAGCATGATCTTGTCGTTGGCGATTTTCGGGACCGTGGAGAAGGCCTCGCGCGCCAGGGGGGTGAGCCTGCTTGCGTCGAAGGGTTGTCCGGGCGCGATGCCCAGCCTTGCCATCTTCGCCAGCATGGGCTTGTCGGCCGGGGCGGGCGGGTTGTCCTTCAGGAGCCTGGCCAGCAGGTTGAAGTAGTCGTGCGCGCTGAGCGCGTTGACCTGTTCGCGCACGGCCAGCTTCATGTCCACGGCGGGATCGACCTTCCCGGCGGGCGGCGTGTAGGGCTTGCCATAGGAGCCGAGCGGCACGAGCGCAATCTCGTCCTGCAGTTTGTGTACGGCCGCGTAGTCCTCGGGCGTGCCGGTGCAGTAGATGCGCCCGAGCAGCCACACGATGTTGGTGGGCGACTTGTACTCCTTCACGCCGTCGGGCAGCTTTCCTTTCCAGCCGGGGCCGGTGATGGCGTATTGCTGCGGCCCCGTGCCGGTGGTGCGCTTGCCGGGGACCTGGAAGACCTCCGTCCAGCCGTCGAGCATGGGGAAGAGGTAGTAGCGGTCCTTGGCGTCCGGCAGCGTGAGCACGTAGGGCTCGCGGCCCACGTCGATCCACGCCGTGGTGTAGAGCGTGTCGGCGTTTGGCGCGGTCACGTCGCGAAACCCGGCCGAGGGATACTCGCGCATCCGGACGAACTGCCCCATGGGGGCGTGCGTTCCCTGGGGCTTCTCCACGTTGGTCATGACGCGCCGGGTCATTTCCATGGTCACGAGCGGGTAGCCGTAGATGTAGGCTTCCACACCGAGCGAGACGGCCTCGAGGACGTTGTCCTTGGCCAGGGCCGGGAGGGGGCGTGACGCCAGGACCAGGAACAGGAAGCAGGCAAGGAACGTCGTTTTGTTGAATGCGGCCATGAAGGTGATCTCCTGTCTCAGGGGGGCTTCTTCAGGTTTGTTTTTTCGTCAGTGGCCGCGACAGATTGCCTCGGACGACACGCGTGGGAAAAGGGCACGCTCCGTGACGCGTCCGGAGGGAGGGATGCGGTCGGCGGCGCGGTTGTCGGGCCGGGCGGCCTGTGATGATGTCATCGGGGGAGGGCCTTGCCTGAGGATTCCTGATCGAAACGCCGGATGACGTTGCGCAGGGTGTCCTGTTCGTTTTCGAGGCGGTGGAGGGCGTCGAGGGAATCCGAGGCGTTGCGGGCCACATGGTCCGCGAGGCTGGCGATCTCGTCCATGGCGCCTGCGAGTTGGCGCATGGCCTGGGATTGCGCGCCCGCTTCGGAGGCGATGGTGGAGGTCTGCTGGGCGGAGCGTCCCACGATGTCCACGATGTCGGTGAAGACCTGGCCGGACTGGATGGAGAGGGTGTTGGCGTCTTCTATGGCCTTGGCGGCCTGGTCCATGCGCTGGACGTTGTCGCGCGCGCCGGTCTGGATGGCGGAGACGGCGCGGGAGACTTCCTGGGTGGCGGTCATGGTTTTTTCCGCGAGCTTGCGCACCTCGTCCGCGACCACGGCGAAGCCGCGTCCGGCGTCGCCCGCGCGGGCGGCCTCGATGGCGGCGTTGAGGGCCAGGAGGTTGGTCTGGTCGGCGATGTCCGCGATGGTGGTGAGGATCGCGCCGATGGCCTGGGCTTGTCCGCCGAGCTGGTTCATGGATTGGGAGAGGGCCTGGGCCTGTCGGTTGACGGCCTCGATGGCCTGCGAGGAGCGTTTCACCACGTCGGAGCCTGCGTGGGCCTTGTCGCTGGCGCTGCCCGCGAGTCCGGCCACCTGGTCGGCGAGGCGGGAGACGTTGGCCAGGGCCTGGGTGACGGTTTCCACCTCCCGGGCGTTTTCCAGCGCGCCCTGGCGTTGCTGGTTGGTGGCTTCGACGGCCTGGTCGAGCAGGGTGGAAAGTTCGGCGGCCACGTGCTGGATGCCTTGGGCGGCCTGGGTCATGGCGGCGGCCGCGGCGAGTTCGCCTTCGCGTTTGGCCTGTTCGGCCTGGGCCTGGGCGTCCTGGGCGAGGCGGGTCTGCTCCTGGGCGAAGCGGGCTTGCGTCTCGGCTTCGCGTCCTTTTTCCTCGGCGAGGGCGAGGGATTGCCGCAACTGGTCGACCATGGCGGTGAGGGCGTTTTTCAGCACGCCGAGTTCGGCCTTGAAGGCGGCTGGGGCCAAGGCGGCCTGCAGGTCGCCCTGGGCGATGCGCCCGGCGTAGGCGACGAGGGCGTCCACCTGGCGTCCCACGAAGGCGCGGGTGAGCCAGACGGTGGCGGCCAGGGCCACGACGAAGACGGCGGCCAGCACGGCCAGGCCCAGCAGGCGCAGGGCGCGCAGGGTGGTGTCGATGTCGTCGATGTAGACGCCGGAGCCGATCATCCAGCCCCAGGGCTTGAAGGTTTTCACATAGGAGAGCTTGGGGAACACCACGGAGGTGACGCCGCCGCCGGGGACGGGCTTGGGCCACAGGTAGATGACGTAGGCTTCGCCGGTGTCGGAGGCGGCTTCCACGAAGGCCGTGAAGAGGTTGGTCTTGCGCGGCAGGGCCTCCAGCGGGGCGTTGGCGCCTTTCTGGGCGTGGGTGGCCTGGTCGAATTTGGGGTCTTCGAGGGTTTTGCCGTCCAGGGCGGGTACGGTGGGGTGCATGATCATGCGGGGCCTGGGCGCGGCCAGGTCGTTGATCCAGAAGTAGTCGCCCTGGCCGTAGCGCAGGGTCTTGATGCGCTGGAGGGCGCGTTTCTGGGCCTCTGCGAGTGGGAGTTCGCCCTGTTTGACCTGGCGGTCGTATTCGACGAGCAGGGAGTCCACGCTGCCCACGAGGGAGTGGAGGGCGCGCTTGTGCACATCGAGGAGCTCGCGTTCAGTCCGGGGCAGGATGACCCCGAAGAGCGCGGCTGCGAAGAGCGCGAGGCTGAGCAGGGAGACGGCGAGGAACTTGATGGTGAGCCGGGTGTCGGCAAGGCGCTGGAGGATGCTCTGGGCCATGATGCGCTCGCAGGGTTGGATGGTGTCGCGGTGCAACTTGGCGGGAATCATGCGCAGTTCCCGCCCAGCTTATTGCATCGTATGAAGGAGGCGTGCTGAAAAGTAAAGGGCCGCCCTCGGGGCGGCCCTGAGGCTGCTGACAAAATCGGCTTTGCGGCTTTGTCGGCTGCCCTGCGCGCAGCGCAGCATGGAGCAGGGCGGCTTTGCCGCCCGTAAGCGGCTC
>NZ_JBZVFJ010000034.1:0-28405 GCF_058402725.1 Fundidesulfovibrio sp.
GTGAAGCCCGCGAAGCGGAAAGGGAGTCCAGAGGGCGTAGCCCTTTGGCCGCCGGAGGCTTTCTTTACGTCAATAGGTCAAGCACAGCTTCAACGTCTAGTTCTCGGCCGAGTGCAGGCCGCCCGCCCCGGCGCGGAAGTCCACGTTGGTCTTTTCCGGGTCTTTGGGGTGCGCCTTGGAGCAGTTCCAGAGGCAGGCGCCGCAGTGCACGCATTTCTCGCGGTCGAACAGGGGCACTCCCGCCTCTGGGTTCATGGCGATGGCCTGGCCCGAGCACATGTCGATGCAGATTTTCTCGCCGCATTCCTCGCAGAGTTGCGGATCCACGAAGACCACGTGGTCGGCGTAGCCGAAGGGGGCCTGCACCTTGCCGCCCAGAAGCAGCGCGTCCTGGTGCGACACCAGGAGTTGCCCGTCGTATTCGATCCTGGGCCAGCCCACGCGGTCCATCACGGCGTCGTGCAGGGCCTCGCCCTTGGCGCGGCATTCCTCGCGCATGCGGGCCAAGTCGGCTGCGGGGATCTGGGGATAGTAGGTCTCCTCCAGGGTGGGCACGCGCTCGTGGGGGGCGCGGTGGTCGCCGCACAGGTTCAGTTTGCCCTCGGTGAAGCCGGTGAGGGCCATGCCCAGGAGCCCCTGGATGAACCCCTTGCCGAAGCCGTCGCGGGATTTTTCGGCGACCTTGGCCTCCGCCTCCAGGTGCGAGGCGCGCCTGCGGGCCACGTAGGCCTCCTTGAGGTTGGCCCGTGTGAAGGGCTTGCCGGCCTTGAGCAGTTCGAGCACGCCCTCGGCCAGTTGCACGCCCGAGGTCCAGGCCTCGTCCACGCCCGAGCCCGTGAGCACGTTGGTGGTGCCGGAGCCCTCCCCGATGCGGGCGTAGCCGTCGCCCACCAGCCATGGCTCTCCCCTGCGCCCCGACTCCAGGAGCGACTTGGCTCCCCAGGAGCGCATGACGCCGCCCTTGAGGTGCTGCCAGAGGTAGGGGTGGGTGATCCAGTGCTGCAGGTAGCGGTAGGCGGTGCGCACGGGGATGTCCAGCCAGGAGGGCACGAAGATGCCCAGGGAGGCCACGCGGCCGGGCAGCACGTAAAGGAAGCCGAAAATGTCGGGCTCCGGATAGCCGAACGTGTGGAGCACGAAGCCTTCGGGCAGCGTGCAGGATTCGGGCAGGTCCACCACCATCTTCATGCCCAGGGCCCAGTCGCGGCGGGCGTGGCCGTGGGGCATGCCCATGGCGTCGTCCAGGCCGCGCCCCACGGGGCCTACGGGGCCGTCGCCGATCACGGTGAGGGCCGCCTTGATGTCCATGCCGGGCATGTATCCCGCGTCGGGCTCGCCCTGCTTGGTGACGCCCTGGTCCACCAGGCGAACGCCCACCACGCGGCCGTCCTCCACCAGCGCCTTGTCCACGGGCATGCCGGGCCAGACCTGGGCCACGCCCTCGGCCATCACCTGGGAGCCCACCCACTGGTTGAACTGGCCCAGGGAGAACACCAGGCCCGGTTCCTTGCGCAGGAACGGGGGGATCCAGGGCAGTTCCACCGAATGCTCGCCGCAGAAGGGCAGGTGCTTGCCGAAGGTGCGGATGAGTCCGTCCTTGATGTCCAGGAGGTCCTGGCGGCGGCTCGCCCCGTGGGGGTCCAGGAGGTAGGCCACCTTCTCGCGGGTCACCTCGGCGCACAGGGGCACCTGGGCGGGGTCGAAGTCCGGGAAGGACTCGCGGATGCCCCGGGCCTTGCTCACCACGCCGGAGACGCCTGCGGCGATGTCGTCGGCGCGCTCGTAGCAGATCACCTGCGGGGGCATGCCGGGCATGACGGCGCTTTCCACGGCGGGCGTGCCGTCCGGGTTCATGAGGCCCCGGCTCAGGGTGGTGAGGAATCCGCCCATGGCCGGGCCGAAACCGACGCAGACGATGTCCACGTCCATGCTCTGGCGTTCCATCTCCGACATGCTCTCTCCCTCGTTGGGCAGCCCCGGCGCGTCCGGGGTCACGGTATGGTCTGTGGATTCAAAGGATCGCAAAGGGCGCGGCCCTTTGGCCTGCGGTGGGCTCTCCCCGTCGGGAGGGCCGCCGCTCACCGATGCCCTGCGAGGCGTCAACGTGGACGGCCTCAGGGCGCGAACGCCGCCGGACGCTTTCCCGTGCGGAAAAGCGTCCGGCGGCCGGATCGTCGTTGGTCAGCCGGGGCCGGTCTACTGGGGGTAGTCCAGGGCCTCGGGGATCATCACCTGGGTCAGGGCCTGGCCTGCGCGGTCCTTGGCCAGGGCTGCCCCGGCCGTGGCGCGGTCGATCCCGGCGCGCAGGGCCTCGAAAGCGGCCAGCTCGGCCTCGTCCTGGGGGCCGAAGCCGTAGACCATCTGGGCGCACACCCGGGCGCACTCTCCGGCGGCGCGGGCGGCCTGCACCATGGAGAGGTCCGCGAAGAAGGCCAGCGTGCCTTCCAGGCCCTCGGCCACGATGGGGTTCTCCGGGCCTTTTTCGGCCAGCTCCAGCACGTCGCCGACCTGGGCGCGGGAGGCCATCACCCAGCAGAGGGCGTCGGCCATGGGGAAGGTCACGTTCTGGCGGCGGTTGTGGTAGAGGCGCGCGCCGGAGGGGTCCTTGGCGCGGTGGAGGAATTCCAGGGTCCACAGCCACAGCTCCATGGAGGCGGCCACGGCCCCTGCCCCGGTTTCCGGGCGGGAGGCGGCCAGCGCTTTGAAATCCTCGATCCAGATGCGCAGCCGGGCCAGGAAGACCTCATTGGTCATGGTGATGGAGAGGTGGCGGCGCTGCACGGCCTCGGGGCCTTCGTAGGTGGCTTCCAACTGACAGTCGGTCCACTTGTAGAAGAGGAAACCGGGGCAGTCTTCTGTGATGCCGTAGCCGCCCATGAGGGCCAGCACTTCGCGCATCATGTTTGCGCCCTGGCCGGTGTTCCAGAGCTTGCAGGCCGGGCAGAGAATGTTGGCCAGGGACTCCAGCAGGGCGTAGCGCACCAGGGTGTCCTCGCCAAGGGCCTCGAAGCGGGCCTGATCGCGCTCGGCCTCGGGCGTGGCTTCGAGCCGGAGGTATTCCACGGCCATCTTCTCCACCTTGCGCAGTGCCGAGAGCTGGGATTTTGCGCCCACCACGCCCTGTTGGGCGAAGATGCGGTCCTTCTCCTTCTCGGTGGGGTCGAGCTGGTCGAAGAGGCGTGCGGTCTCGAAGCCCAGCGAGGCTCCGGCCTCGCCCATGGCCCACACCTCGGCCAGGCGCAGCACGGCGTCCTGCTTCTGCTGGATGCCCAGGTCGAACTTTGGGGTGCCGGGCTGGGCGTCGCCGCCGCGGAAGCGCTGGCGGTGGTAGCGGATCACGGGCTCCACGGCCGAGAGCAGCTTGGCCGTGGACATGAGGGCCACGGGCACGCGGGTGCGGTGGAACACCGCGCCGATGATCTCGGAGTGGGTGTAGTTGGGAACGATGACGCCGTCCTTGACGGTGTAGCCGCCCACGATGCGGCTGGCCGGGACCTTCAGGTTGAACACCGGATCGCGCGTGGAGGAGAGCTGGTGCACCATCTTGAGGGTGGGCGCGCCCCGGTCGAAGAGGCCTTCGTCGGTGTCTTCCACGATGACGATGCAGGATGTCTTGATGCGCGGATCGTCGGTGTCCACGGCGCAGGTGGCGAAGTTGGCGAAGTCCATGCCGGTGATGAAGCGGCCGCGTTTGTCCACCTGGAGGATGGGCTCCTTGCCTTCTTCCCACTCGGCCACGCGAAGCTTGCCCACCAGGGTGTTGGTCTCCACGCCCACATAGGGCAGGGGCTCGGTGAGGGCGAAGGCCCCGCGGATGATGGCGCGGTCCTCGCCGGGCTGGGGGGGCACGCAGCGGCTCATGTAGGAGTCGCGCTGTTCGGGGGTGCCGCGTTCGTGGATGGGGGCCAGGGCCAAGTTGGTGGCCAGCGAGCAGGTGGCTGCTCCGGCGTCCACCCAGGCCAGCTCGAAGGCGACCAGGGCCAGTGCGAGGTTCTTGGGGCCCTCGATGAAGCCGCCCTGGTGGGGGTCCATGAAGAGCGCGGTGAGGCCGGAGGAGTCGAAGGCGTCGAGGAGCTGGGCCTTGTGGTCGGTCCACTCGTGGGTGTGTCGCGCGCCCTCCGCCACCAGGCGCGCCACGAGGGTGCGGGCCAGGGAGCGGGCGGACTGGACGGTCATCTGGATGTCGTAACGGTCGGCGAAGCGCCACATGATCTGGCGGACATCGTCGCCGGGAAGCGTGCGAAGGGTCTCCATGAGTGTTCCTATCACCTTTGGATTTGCGAAAAGACGGCCGGATACGGCGCGAAATTCAATGTTTTTACGCCATCGGGAGGGGCGCGTCAACGTGGCGCGCAGCCGCGCCCTCCTGCCGTGCCGGATTCAGAAGTTCAGGCTGTCGCCCGTGAGGGCCTGGTAGGCCTCCAGGTACTTGGCCTGGGTGCGCCGGGCCACTTCTTCGGGCATGGTCGGCGCGGGCGGCTTCTTGTTGAAGCCCACGGATTCCAGCCAGTCGCGCAGGTACTGCTTGTCGAAACTGGGCTGGCCCTGGCCGGGCTTGAAGCCCTCGGCGGGCCAGAAGCGCGAGGAGTCGGGCGTGAGCACCTCGTCGATGAGGATCAGCTTGTCGCCGATCATGCCGAACTCGAACTTGGTGTCCGCGATGAGGATGCCCCGGCCCGAGGCGTAGGCGCGGGCCTTGGAGTAGATGGCCAGGGCGGTCTCCTGGGCCTTGTGGAAAACGGCCTGTCCGGTGAGGGCCTTGGCCTGCTCCAGGGTGATGTTCTCGTCGTGTTGGCCGATGTCGGCCTTGGTGGACGGCGTGAAGAGCGGGGCTTCGAGCATCTGCGACTCTTCGAGCCCCTGGGGCAGCTGGTGGCCGCAGACCTTGCCGGTGGCCTTGTAGTCCTTCCAGCCCGAGCCGGTGATGAAGCCGCGCACGATGCACTCGATGGGCAGGGGTTTGGCCTTGCGCGCCAGCACTGCCCTGCCCTCCAGCAGGTCGGCGTAGGGCTTGAGCCCGGCCGGGAAGTCGGCCACGTCCACGGCGAGGAGGTGGTTTTCCACCACATCCTCGAACATGCGCATCCAGAACGTGGTGATCTTGTTGAGGATCACGCCCTTGTAGGGGATGGGGTCCGGCAGGATCACGTCGAAGGCGGAGATGCGGTCCGTGGTGACGATGAGCAGGACGTCGTCCGCGACCTGGTAGATGTCGCGGACCTTGCCTCTGGAGACGAGGGGATATTCCTTGATGTCGGTGGTGACGGCCACTTGCATGGTCGGGTCCTCCGGGGAGCTATTCGTTGCGGCACTCGACGGAGCGGGCGTGGGCCTCCAGGCCCTCCAGGCGCGCCAGCCTCGCGATCTTGGCCCCGTGCCGCCGCGCGTAGGACGCGGGCGCGGCGATGAGGCTGGACTTCTTGATGAAGGTCTCCACGGACAGGGCCGAGGAGAACCGGGCGTTGCCCATGGTGGGCAGCACGTGGTTGGGTCCGGCGAAGTAGTCGCCCACGGGCTCGGGGCAGCCCGCGCCAAGGAAGATGGCTCCGGCGTGGCGGATGCGCCCGAGGATGCCCCAGCCGTCCTCCACGGCCAGCTCCAGGTGTTCCGGGGCCAGGCGGTTCACGGCCGCGAGGGCCTCGTCCATGTCCGGCGCGACGACCACCGCGCCCCACTCGGCCAGGGAGCGTCGGGCGATCTCGGCCCTGGGCAGGCGCTCCAGCTGGTCGCGCAGGGCGGCCAGCACGGCGTCGGCCTGGGCGGGGCTGTCCGTGACCAGGATGGAGGCGGCCAGGGGGTCGTGCTCGGCCTGGGAGAGCATGTCGGCGGCCAGCCAGGCGGCGGGGGCGTTCTTGTCGGCCAGGATGACGATCTCCGAGGGGCCGGCGATCATGTCGATGCCCACCTGGCCCACCAGAAGGCGCTTGGCCGTGGTGACGTAGATGTTGCCAGGCCCCGCGATCACGTCCACCGGGGAGATGGTGCGGGTGCCGAAGGCCAGGGCGGCGATGCCCCAGGCGCTGCCCACGCGGTAGACCTCGCGGATGCCCAGGATGGAGGCGGCGGCTAGGATGTAGGGATTGAGCGTGCCGTCGGCGCGCGGCGGCGAGATGGCCGCGATGCGCTCCACGCCCGCCACCTGGGCGGGGATGGCGTTCATGAGCAGCGAGGAGATGAGCGGCGTCTCGCCCCCCTGCCCTCCCGGCACATAGAGGCCCACGGAGTCCACGGGGCGCACCATCTGGCCCAGGATCACGCCGTCGGGGCCGGTGGTCCACCAGGAGTTCTGCTTCTGGCGCTCGTGGAAGGCGCGGATGTTGTCGGCGGCCTCGCGGATGATGGCCAGGTCCGAGCCGATCACCTGGGACTGGGCCGCCTGGATCTCGGCCTCGGGCACGCGCAGCATGGAGGCGGCGAAGGAGGGGCAGTCGAAGCGGCGGTTGAAGTCGGCCAGGGCTTCGTCTCCCTGGGCCTGGACGTAGGCCAGGATGTCGCGCACGCGGGCTTCCACGTCCTGGCCGGGGTCTTCCCGGCCCTTGAGCTTGGCGAGCAGCGGATCGAAATCGGCCTGACGCTGGATGACAATGCGGGGACAGGGCATGAGGGCTCCTGATGGCGTCGTTGGCGGCTTGATAGATGAAGAGGTGGTGTTTGTCGAGAGGCGGCGCGGGCAAACAAAGACCACTCAGGGGCGCTGGGCCGGAAGGGGGGCGAGGCCTCGCGGGATGCCGTGAAGACGCCCCGGGCCTTCCGGCCGTGGCGGTTTCCGCTGGCGGCCCCGCAACGGGCAGACGGCTCGGCCGACACGGTGTGCGGTGATCCGGCCGTGGCGGTCCCGGCGGGCGGCCCCTCATGCCGCCCGCCGGGGCCGCGCGGATCAACCCTTGAGGAAGTTGCGCATGAAGAACTTCTGGGCGTACTCCGGCCGCCCTTCGAGCCCCATCTCCTGGATGCGCACCAGGCGCAGGGCGCCTTTCGGGCAGGTGCGCACACACTCTGGCTGTTCGCCGTGGCCTGCCTTGCCGCCGCAGAGGTTGCACTTCACCGTGGGCGTGTCGCCCAGCACCCGGGGCACGTGCCAGGGGCAGGCATGCACGCACTCGGCGCAGCCGTGGCAATTCTCCTCGGAGACGCGCACCACGCCCTCGTCGGTGCGCACCATGGCCCCGTGCGGGCAGGCGTGCACGCACTTGGGGTCTTCGCAGTGGTGGCAGGAGAGGAAGGCGAAATGGTGCGTGCCCACCTTGGTGTGGTGGGGCGACACCATGTCCGCCATGCGCACTCTTGCCGGGAAGTGGTTCGACTTCATGCACTTGGCCACGCACGCCTCGCAGTGGCCGCACTTGTCCGCATCCTGGATCACGACGTAGTTGCTCATAAGGCCCCCCTTACAAGCATGTAATAAAAAGATTCGATCGATTGTCAATGAAGACCAGTACATGGGTGTATCCGACGTGTCCCTGTCCGCATCCATACCTGCGAAGTATGCAAAAGCTGCTGGCCGTACAGTCCAGGAAGGTGGCGCGGGCGGGTCATCCCCGTGCCTGCCGGACCCCGACGGCCTCGCCACGCAAAAAGGCCGGGATCGCTCCCGGCCTCTTTCATTCAGGGGGGCAGGCGGCTAGTGCCTGGTCTGGCCCTGGTATTCCTCTTTGAGCAGGCTGGCGGCCAGGGGCGCGACGCCCGCTCCGCGACCGCAGAAGAGCTTGTCCGGGCCTTCGCAGAGGATGGCCTGGGCCAGCACCTCGTCCATGTGCTTCACCTGGACGATCTCCAGACCGCTCAGGATGGCCTCGGGCACTTCCTTGAGGTCCTTGGCGTTGTCTTCGGGGATGAGCACCTTCTTGATCTGGGCGCGGTGGGCGGCCAGGAGCTTCTCGCGCAGGCCGCCGATGGGCAGCACGCGCCCGCGCAGGGTGATTTCGCCGGTCATGGCCAGATCGTTGCGCACGGGCATGTTCAAGAGGGCCGAGACCATGGCCGTGGCCAGGGTGATGCCCGCGCTGGGGCCGTCCTTCGGGGTGGCCCCCTCGGGCACGTGGATGTGGATGTCGATCTCCTTGTGGAAGTCCGGCTTGAGCCCGAAGTTGGCCGAGCGCGAACGGATGTAGCTCAAGGCAGCGCGGGCCGATTCCTGCATCACGTCGCCAAGCTTGCCGGTGATCTCCACCTTGCCCGCCCCGGGCATGAGGGCCGTCTCCACCATGAGCATCTCGCCGCCCAGCTCCGTGTAGGCCAGGCCGGTGGAGACGCCCACCTGGGGGGCCTCCTCCATCTCGCCGTAGCGGAACTTGGGCACGCCCAGGTACAGTTGCACGTTCTCTCCGTCGATGGGGAAGTTGGCCTTGCGGTCGCTGCCTTCCACCAGTTTGCGGGCCACCTTGCGGCACAGGGAGGAGATTTCGCGCTCCACGTTGCGCACGCCCGCCTCGCGGGTGTAGCGGCGGATGATCTCCAGCACGGCCTCGCTGGAGACGCTGATGTTGCCGGGCTTGAGCCCGTTCTCCGCGATCTTCTTGGGCAGGAGGAAGTTTTCCGCGATGGCCTGCTTCTCCGTTTCCAGGTAGCCGGGGATGCGGATGATCTCCATGCGGTCCTGCAGGGGCAGGGGGATGGAGTGCAGGGAGTTGGCCGTGGTGATGAAGAAGATTTTGGAGAGGTCGTAGTCCAGGTCCAGGTAGTGGTCGCCGAAGGCGTAGTTCTGCTCCGGGTCGAGCACTTCGAGGAGCGCCGAGGAGGGGTCGCCCCGGAAATCGGTGGACATCTTGTCCACCTCGTCCAGGCAGAAGACGGGGTTGTTGAACTTCACGCGCTTGAGCGACTGGATGATCTTGCCGGGCAGCGCGCCCACGTAGGTGCGCCTGTGGCCCCGGATTTCGGCCTCGTCGCGCACGCCGCCCAGGGAGAGGCGCACGAACTCGCGGTCCATGGAGCGCGCGATGGACTTGGCCAGGGAGGTCTTGCCCACGCCCGGGGGGCCGACCAGGCAGAGGATGGGGCCCTTGATCTTCTCCACGAGGCTCTGCACGGCCAGGTATTCGAGGATGCGCTCCTTGGGCTTGTCCAGGCCGTAGTGGTCGGCGTCGAGGATCCCCTTGGCCTTGGTGACGTCGATGGTCACGTCCTGGAGGGTGTTCCAGGGCAGGTCCAGGATCCATTCAACATAATTGCGCACCACCGTGTACTCCGCCGAGGAGGGCGGGGTGTGCTTCATCTTCTTGAGCTCGCGCAGGGCCTTTTCGCGGGCCTCCTGGGGCATGTCCTTTTCCTGGAGGCGCTGCTCGAATTCGGCCACCTCGGCCAGGGGATCCTCGTCGCGTCCCATCTCCTTGTGGATGGCCTTGAGCTGCTCGTTGAGGTAGTATTCCCGCTGGTTCTTCTCCATCTGCTGCTTCACGCGGCTCTTGATCTTCTTCTCGATGGAGGAAATCTCGATTTCGCCCTGCAGGAGCGCGAAAGCCTCTTCCAGGCGCTTCACGGGGGCGAGCTGCTCCAGGATCTCCTGCTTCTTGATGTAGTCCACCTTGAGGTGGGGCATGATGGCGTCTGCCAGGCGGCCGGGCGCGGTCTGGGCGTTGATGGCCAGGATGGTTTCCGGGGCGAGCTTCTTGTTGATGCGGCCGTAGTGCTCCATGGCCTCGTGGGCGGTGCGCACCAGGGCCTCGGCCTCGCTGCCCTCGCCGTCGTCCTCGGCCATGCGCGAGACGCGGGCGGTGGGGAAGTCGTCCTCGAAGCCCTCCAGGCCGTCTTCGTCCCACTCGGCGCGGTAGAGGCCCTCGAAGAGCACCTTGATGGTGCCGTCGGGAAGACGCAGCATCTGGAGGATCTTGGAAACGGTGCCCATGCGGAAGAGGTCGTCCGCCTGGGGCTTTTCGGTTTCGGGAGTGCGCTGGGCCACCAGGAAGATCTTCTTGTCGTAGGTGGAGACCGCGTTTTCGATGGCTTTGATGGAGGCCTCCCGGCCCACGAACAGGGGCACGATGGAGCGCGGGAACATGACCACCTCGCGCAGGCTCATCACGGGCAGGCGGAGACGGTCCGCCCGGCGGGGCTGGTCATTGGAGAAAATGCTGGTCATTCTGGCCTCCTGGGAATGGTTGTCCGCGCCGGAGGGGCGCGCGACGGCACAACGAAAGGCAAGAGAGATTAAGACAGGCCCTGAAAATGTCAAATCATCAAAATGTGAAACTATTTTAATGCAATGCCCCGATGTTCCGGAAGGGACCGCTCCCGGTGGCGCGCCCTCCAAGGCGGTTGTTGACAACAGTGGGCCGCCAAAATACTGAATGGTTCGGATGGACGTTCCGTCCTGGCCGCATCCGACCGCAATCCTGGAGGCAGAATGACCCGGGCCAAACGCAGACTGTATCGTGTCGTGGCGCTTTCGATCCTGTGTCTTGCGTGGGCCGCCTCCTGCTCCCGGAACGAAGCGAAACAGCCCTGCTCCGATTCCCTCGGCTGCGTCACCCTTGCCCCGGGAGAGCCCGTTCGTCTGGGCGTGATCCAGTCCCTGAGCGGCAAGGTGGCCGCCATCGGGCAGGATCAGGTGCGCGGCTTCGAGCTGGCCCTGGACAAAAGGGGCAACAAGCTCCTGGGCCGCGAGGTCTCCCTGGTGGTGGAAGACACCGGCTGCAAGCCCGAAGGCGGGGCCGTGTCCGCCCTGAAGATCGTCTCCGACCCGGCCGTGCTGGCCATCTTCGGCACCACCTGCTCGGCCGACGCCGCCACCGCCGCCCAGGTGATGACCGAAGCCGGGCTCTCCATGATCTCCGGCAACAACAGCGCCCCGTTCCTCACCACCATCGGCGGCCAGCGGGCGCCCAAGTGGCAGCCGGGCTTCTTCCGCACCGCCCCCAACGAGGAGTTCGCAGGCCCCGCCGCCGCCCGTTTCGCCTTCGAGAAGCTTGGCCTGCGCCTGGCGGCCGTGATCAACGACGGCGACATCTACACCCGGGGGCTCACCGAGGGCTTCCGCACCGAATTCGAGCGCCTTGGCGGCAAGGTGGCTCTGAGCGCCACCGTGAACAAGGGCGACGCCAACATGGCCCCCGTGCTGGAGGCCGTGGCCGTCACCGGGGCGCAGATCGTGTTCTTTCCCCTCTTCCAGCCCGAGGGCAACCACGTGCTCACGCAGGCGCGCAAGACCCCGGGTCTGGAAAACCTGGTGCTCATGAGCGACGGGGCGCTCATCGACCAATCCTTCCTGGCCGCCGTGTCCTCGGCCGCCGTGGGCATGTACTTCGTGGGCCCCACCCCGCCGCCCCAGGGGCCGGAGGTGGCCGCCTTGAACGCCCAGTACGTCCAGAAGTACAAGCAGGACCCGCCCACGGACTACTGGCTCTCCGCCTACGACGCGGCGGGCATCCTCTTTGCCGCCATCGATAAGGCCGCCCAGAAGGGACCGGGCGGCTCCGTGCGCATCGGCCGCCAGGCCCTGCGCGACGCCCTCTACGCCACCCGCGACTACAAGGGAGTCGGCGGTCTGCTGGCCTGCAACGAGTTCGGCGACTGCGCAAGACCAAGCTTCAACGTGTTGCGCCTGGAGGATCCTGCCCAGGGGGTCAAGGGGCTCAAGGCCAACGTCGTGTTCACCCATGCGCCCTGAGCGGGAATCCATCTCCCCCCCTTCCCTCGGCATGCGGGCGCGCCTGGGCGTCACCTCCAGGTTCAGCATGGCCTTTGCCGTGGTGCTGGCGGCCTTCGTGCTGGGCGGCGCGGTGAACTTCGCCTCCATGATGATCATCCACGACGCCGAGGCCGACATCCAGACCAGCATGGACGTGCGCCAGAAAGTCTTCGACATGGACGGCGGCCTGGAAAAGGCCCGCCGCCTCTACCGCGATTTTCTGCTCACCTACCAGGAAGTGGGATTCGCCAAGGCGCAGGAAATCTACGGCCAGCCCGCCTTCGCCGCCACGGCCCGCGTCATCGCCGTCAACGAGGAACTCAGGAACCTGATGCCCGCTTTTGTCGCAGGCGAGTCCCTGCGTCGGCGCAACATGGACATCACCCTCTATCTCTCCATCGCCAGGCGCTTTTCCTCGGTGATGCTCGAAAGCATGGCCCTGCTCACCGCCCTGGCCGATCCGGAGAACGGTCTGGAAACCCGCCTGGACCAACGCATGGAGGAACTCAAGGCCGTTTTCGCCGGAGACCAGAGACTGAGCTTTCTGGTGCGGGAGGCGGAGCTGGACGAAAAACGCTACCGCATCACGCGCCAACGTCCTTCCATGCAGCTGGCGTTCAACAAGCTCTCCAAGATCAGGCTCGCCCTGGGCGAACTGGACTCCATGCCCACGCAACGCAAGCTGATGGCCATCCGCCTCCTGGACGACTACGCCACCCTGGCCTCCAGGGTCCTGGACGCCGACGTGGAGGTGCGCTCCAAGATCAACGACATGTCCCTCCAGGCCAAGACCATCGACCCCATTTCGCAGGAACTGCGCAAAATCTCCCTGGACGAGGTGACCCGCAGCCGGGAGCGCATCGAACGGGTCAGCGGAGCGGCATTGTGGATCAACCTGGGCATGACGCTGCTGGGCATCGCCTGCGCCGTGGGCGCGGCAGTGTACGTCAGCAGGGGCGTCACCCGGCGCATCGTGGCCGTCACGCGCGGCGCCGAGCGGATGCGCCCGGGGAACCTGGACGTGACCGTGGCTCCGGGCGGCCGCGACGAACTGGGCGCCCTGGCCGAAGCCTTCAACCAGATGACCGGACGCATGCGCGAGCTGGTGGATCATCTGGAGGAAACCCTGCGCCTGAGGGACCGGGAACTCGACCTGGGCAGACGCGCGCTTGACTCGAAACAACGCGCCCTGCAGCAGCTCTCCCCCGTCGACGGGCTCACGGGCCTGTGCAACCGTCGCAGGCTGGAGCACGCTCTGCGCGCTGAACTGCGCCGCCACAAGCGCTTCCGCAACGCCCCCTTCTCGGTGATCCTCCTGGACGTGGACCTCTTCAAGGACGTCAACGACCGCTTCGGGCAGGAGCTGGGCGACATCGTGCTCGTGCGCATTGCCGACACCCTGGAGGACATGGCCCGCGAGACGGACACCGTGGGCCGCTGGGGCGGCGAGGAGTTCCTGCTGGTGTGCCCGGAGACGGACGCCAACGTGGCGGCCAAGCTGGCGCAACGGCTGCGGGAGGCCATCGGTGAGATCGAGTTCCCCCTGGTCGGGCGCGTGACGGCCAGCTTCGGCGTGACGGCCTGCGTGCCCGACGACGACGAGAACGGCGAATCGCTCCTGCGCCGCGCCGACGCGGCCCTCTACCGGGCCAAGTTGAACGGCAGGAACCGCATCGAAATCTGCCTGTAGACAACTTGCGTCACAGCATGCGCGACAACCAGACAACCGATTTTCTGGCTCCTGTTGCGTTGGGCGGAAGGCCAGGCTTGAAGGCGATCCGCCGGGCTCCACGGCGAGAGGGCCGGGACAGGCAACGCTCTTCCAGCAGGTGAAGCCCGCGAAGCGACACGGGACTGCAGAAGGGGCAGCCTTCGCCGGGAGCATCATTCCCGACCGGACGACCGCCTCCACCGAGACCGCCGTCGTCCGAGCAGCCACGAAAAAGCCCCCTGCCGTCGTCAGCAGGGGGCTTTGAATCGACGGGAAGCAGGCGGGCCTACGCGGTCTTCACTTCCTGCTGGTAGAAGAGCAGCGGGTCCTGCCCTTTCTCCACCACGGCCTTGTTGATCACGCATTCGGTGACGCCGTTGAGGGACGGCAGCTGGTACATGATGTCCAGCATGATGTTTTCCATCACGTTGCGCAGGCCGCGCGCGCCGGTCTTGCGTTCGATGGACTTGCGCGCGATGGAGGCCAGGGCGTTGGAGGTGAAGCGCAGGCGCACCTTGTCCAGCTCGAAGAGCTTCATGTACTGCTTCACCAGGGCGTTCTTGGGCTCGGTGAGGATGCGGATGAGGTCGTCCTCGGAGAGTTCCGTGAGCGAGGTGATGATGGGGATGCGGCCCACGAACTCCGGGATGAGGCCGAACTTCACCAGGTCGGAAGGGTGGGACTGCACCAGCAGCTTAGACACGTCGTCCTCGCGGGTTCCGTCCATCTTGGCACCGAAGCCCAGGGACGCGCCGCGCATGCGCTGCTGCACGATCTTCTCCAGTCCGATGAAGGCGCCGCCCACGATGAACAGGATGTTCGAGGTGTTGAGGCGGATGAACTCCTGCTGGGGGTGCTTGCGTCCGCCCTTGGGGGGGATGTTGGCCTCGGTGCCCTCGATGATCTTGAGCAGGGCCTGCTGCACGCCCTCGCCGGAAACGTCGCGGGTGATGCTGGGGCTGTCGGACTTGCGCGCGATCTTGTCGATCTCGTCGATGTAGATGATGCCCTTCGACGCTGCCTCGATGTCGTAGTCGGCGTTCTGCAGGAGCTGGACGAGGATGTTCTCCACGTCCTCGCCCACGTAGCCGGCCTCGGTGAGGGTGGTGGCGTCGGCGATGGCGAAGGGCACCTTGAGGATGCGCGCCAGGGTCTGGGCCAGGAGGGTCTTGCCCGAGCCGGTGGGGCCGATGAGCAGGATGTTGGACTTGTCCAACTCCACGTCGTCGCCCTTGGCGCCGCCGGCGTAGAACACGCGCTTGTAGTGGTTGTGCACGGCCACGGCCAGGATCTTCTTGGCCTGGTCCTGGCCGATGACGTACTCGTCGAGCAGGCGCTTGATCTCGGCCGGAGGCAGGAGCTTGCCGTCCACGGTCTCCTCGTTCAGGCTCTCCTGCGCGATGATCTCGTTGCACAGCGAGACGCACTCGTCGCAGATGTAGACGTCGGGGCCTGCGATGAGGCGCTGCACCTCGTCCTGGCTCTTGCCGCAGAACGAGCAGCTCAGCTCGGAGGATACGGGATTCTTTTTCTTGGTCATGGCGTCTTCCCTGACGCCCGGGGGAAAAACCTTCCGGGCGGCGTTGCGGAGGCTATTTCTTCTCGTCTTCCTGGGTCTGGCGCGAAGCGAGCACTTTGTCGATGATCCCGTAGGTTACGGCGTCCTCGGAGCTCATGAAGTAATCGCGTTCGGTGTCGTCCCGGATTTTATCAATATCCATGCCAGTGTGATTGGCAAGGATCTGGTTGAGCTTTTCACGCATGCGCAGGATTTCGCGCGCGTGGATGTCGATGTCGGTCACCTGGCCCTGGAAGCCGCCGGAGGGCTGGTGGATCATGATGCGGGAGTTCGGCAGGGCGTAGCGCATGCCCTTGGCTCCGGCCGCCAGGAGGATGGCCCCCATGCTGGCCGCGCTGCCCATGCAGAGGGTGGCCACCGGGCAGGAGATGAACTGCATGGTGTCGTAGATGGCCATGCCCGCCGTGACGGAGCCGCCGGGCGAGTTGATGTAGATGGAAATTTCCTTCTTGGGGTCCTCGGACTCCAGGAAGAGCAGCTGGGCGCAGACCACGTTGGCCACGTGGTCGTCGATGGCGGTGCCAAGGAGGATGATCCGGTCCTTGAGCAGGCGCGAATAGATGTCGTAGGCGCGTTCGGTGCGCCCGGTGGTCTCGATGACGATGGGTATCTGCGCGTGCACGGTGGTCTCCTTGCTGCGCGCCGGGCGTGAATCCGGCGTTGTTGTATCCTGCATGGTAGCAAGCCGTCCGGCGGGCGTGCAAGCGAAAAGGCCGGGGCGGCCTGCGGGCCGCCCCGGCGAATCGATGCGCGGCCCCCGCGCCGACCGGTCGGCGGGGTTATCCGCTGTCTAGGCCTCGGCGGCCTTGGGGTCCATCACGGGGACCTTGGTCACCTTGGCCTGGGTGTAGACGAAGTCCATGGCCTTGTCCGCCAGAAGCTTGTCGCGCACGGGGATGATCAGCCCGTTCTGCTCGTAGTGCTGCTTCACGGCCAGCACGTCCTGGCCGGTGCGGGAGGCGACCTGCATGAAGTAGGCGTCCATCTCCTGGGGAGTGGTCTCGATGCCTTCCTTGTCGGAGAGCTTGATCAGGAAGAGCTGGGTCTTCACGATCTCCTTGGCCTTGGGTTCGGCCTCGGCGCGCATGTCTTCGTCGGTCTTGCCCAGGGCCTCGGGCGACTTGCCGGTGCGCTCGATCTTGTGCTTGGCGTCTTCCACCAGCAGCTTGATCTGCTCTTCCACCATTGCGGGCGGCAGGGGGAAATCGACCTTTTCGAGCAGGCCGTCCAGAAGCTTCTTCTGGGCGGTGGCCTTGAAGAGCTGCTGGCGGCTCTGCACGTAGGAGCGGCTGATGGCGTCGCGCAGCTTCTCCAGGCTCTCGAAGCTGCCGGCCTTCTGGGCCAGCTCGTCGTCCACGGGCGGGAGGTCCTTTTCCTTGACCACGTGGACGGTGACGGTCATGTCCACGGTCTTGCCGGCCAGCTCCTGGTTGATGAAGTCGGCGGGGAAGCTCACGGGCGCGGTGTTGGTGGCGCCTGTGGAGGTGTTCTTCACCAGGTTCTCGAAGTCGGGCAGGGCCTGCCCCTCGCCCAGGGCCAGCTGGAAGTTCTCGGCGCGCACGCCGGGGACGGGTTCGCCGTCCTTGGTGGCGTGGAAGCTCACCACAGCCACGTCGCCGTCCACGGGGAGGCGGTTCTCCTTGACGACCTTGAGCTCGGCCAGGTTGCCCCGGATGCGCTCGATCACCTTGGAGATCTCTTCCTCGCTGGCCAGGGCTTCCTCTTCCTCGACCTCGAGGCCCTTGTATTCGGGCAGCTCGAACTCGGGGCAATGCTCGAAGGTGAGGGTGTAGTCGATGCCCTTGCCCTTCTCCAGTTCCACGGGGCTCACGTCGAGCTTGGCGATGGCCAGGTACTTGAGGCTGGCCATGATCTCGTTGATGTGCACGTTCATGAGCTCGTTGGCCGCCTCGCGCAGAATCTGCTTGCGGAACTTGGACTCCACGAGGCTGGAGGGCACCTTGCCCTTGCGGAAGCCGCGCAGGTCCAGGTTCTGGCGGTAGAGAGCGGTGGTCACCGCCAGGGAGGCGTCCACTTCTTCGGCGGGAACGGTGATCGAGACCTTGGTCTCGACCGGGGAGATGTCATTGACGGTATACTCCATGGGGCGTGGCTCCTCGATGATCTGTCGATGCGGAAAGTGGGGTTGTGTAAATGAGATCGCGAAAAAAGAAAAGCCCCCGTCGCCGGGAACGCTTGACGGCTACTGCGGGGACTGGGGAAAGGAGACGGTGATGGCCGCGCCGCGCCCCGGGGAGGACTCCACGCCCACCCTTCCGCCGTGCTGTTCCACCACGATGTAGTAGACGATGGAGAGCCCCAGGCCCGTGCCCTCGCCGGGAGGCTTGGTGGTGAAAAAGGGCTCGAAGACGCGCTCCTTCTGGGCCTCGTCCATGCCCGGGCCGTTGTCCTCCACGCGCACGAAGGCCCAGCCGTCGGCCTGCCCGGTGCGGATGGCGATGCGGGGCTCGGGCGTGCGGCTGGCGGAAAGGGCCTGGGCAGCGTTCTTCACCAGGTTGAGCACCACCTGCTCCACCTGGGTGGGCACGCACCAGACCTCGGACATGTGGGGGGCGTCTTCGCGCTCGATGCGGATGTGCCGGAAGTCGTATTTCTTCTTCAGGTCGAATTCGCTGCGGGCCAGCTCGAGGGCCTTGTCCACCAGATCGCTCAGGTGGGCGCGCGCCTTGCTCATGTCCGAGCGGCGGCTGAACTCCAGGATGTTGTTCACGATGCGCGCGGCGCGCACGCCGGACTCCTGGATGGAATCGAGCATGGCGGGAATCTTGCGGTCCTCCAGGTAGGCGGCCAGGGCCTGCTGGTCCAGCCCGGCGCGGGAGGCGGCCTGGAAGTTGGCGGCCAGCCCCGGGGCGAGTCTGCGGCGCACCGACTGCACGCCCTGGAGGATGCCCGCCAGGGGATTGTTGATCTCGTGCGCCATGCCCGCCGCCAGCGCGCCCACGGAAAGCATCTTTTCGGTCTGTACGAGCACCTCTTCCAGGCGCACCCGGGCGGTCACGTCGTCGATGCGCGCCACGGCCTCCACGCGCCCCTGGTTCAGGGGAAACACGGTGGCGTCGTACCAGCTGGACCCGGTTCCTCCCTTGCCCGGCATCTTGCGCAGCACGGCTGGAGCCCGCCGGGACATGGCCTCGCGGAAGGCTCCCGGCAGGCCGGGAAACCAGGGCATGAGCGCTTCGATCTCCATGCCCCGGGCCTGTTCGGGGGCCACTCCGGTGTGCAGGGCGCACTGGGCGTTGGCCAGGGTGACCAGCAGGTTGGCGTCCGCGCCCACCAGGATGGAGGGCATGGCGTCCATCACCGAACGCAGATAGCGTCCTGTGCGGTCCAGTTCGTCCATGCGCTCGCGCAGTTCGGGGTAGTAGCTCTTGCGCATGGAGCGCTCGCCCAGGCCGATGAGCTTGTCGCGAAGGATCTCCTCCTCCCCCTGCCCTTCCTGCCGCGGGTCTTCTTCAGAGGGCGGCTTCATAGATGGCCTCGATGTCGGCCTGGATGGGCACGCGCGGATTGGTGAGCAGGCAGGGGTCCTTCATGGCCATGGACGCGAGCCGTGGGATGTCGGCGCGGGTGACGCCCAGGTCGGCCAGGTTCCGCGTGAGCCCCGTCTGGGCGCGCAGCAGGCGTACGGAGTCCAGGAGCGCTGGCAGCACGCGGGAGTCCGGCTGTCCGTCCACCACGCAGCCCATGGCCCTGGCCACCTCGCGGTAGCGCTGGGGGGCGCTGGGGAAGTTGAAGGCGATCACGGGGCCCAGCAGGATGGCGTTGCATTCGCCGTGGGGCAGGTCCAGGCTGCCGCCCAGGCTGTGGGCCATGCTGTGCACCGCGCCCAGGATGGCGTTGGAGAAGGCCAGCCCGGCGTCGAGGCTGGCCAGGCACATCTGGCCCCGGGCTTCCATGTTGCGCGGTTCGCGCACGGCCAGCCCCAGGGAGGAGCGCGCCAGACGCACGCTCTCCAGGGCGAAGAGGTCCGTGACCGGCGAGCTGGCGTTGCTGACGTAGGCCTCCACGGCGTGCGTCAGGGCGTCGATGCCCGTCTCGGCGGTGAGCGAGGGGCTCATGGTGGTGGCCGGAGTTGGGTCGATGAGCGAGACGTCGGGCACGAGCATCTTGCTCACCAGGGCGATCTTCACCTTTCGGGTGGTGTCGGAGATGATGGCGAACTGCGAAACGTCGGCGGAGCTCCCCGAAGTGGTGGGGATGCACAGGAGCGGCGGCAGGGCGCGGGGGATGGTGTCCACGCCTTCGTAGTCGAGGATGTGGCCGCCGTTGGCGCGCACCACGCCGATGCCCTTGGCGCAGTCCAGTACGGAGCCGCCCCCCAGGGCCACCAGGGCGTCGCACTCCTTCTCGGCGTAGACGCGCGCGCCTTCCATCACCTCGTGGTCCTTGGGATTGGGCGTCACGTCCTGGAAGAGCACGCACTCCATGCCCGCGTCGGCGAGGGCGCGTTCCAGCTGCCCCGCCCAGCCCGATGCGATCAGGCCGACATCGGTGACCAGCATGGGACGCCGGATGCCGTAGTTCTCCGCATAGCGCGGCGCAAGCAGCCACGCGCCCTTGCCCAGCACGAATTCCGGAGCGAGGAATTTCCGCAGGCCGACGTTGGGGCTCTCGGTCATGACGCGTCCCCCATGGTTTTGATGCGAACACCCGATCCTACCACATCTTTAGCACGGCATCAGAACCTCGTAAAGAACAGGGAACGAATCTTGGAGGCATGCGGCGGAGAAACCATGGAGCAGCGCAAAACGGCCACGGGAGGGCCAAGGCCCTCCCGTGCAAGCTTTCCGGCGCACCAGAGGTGCGCCTCAGCGTGAGAACAAACCCCGAAGACGGGGTTTGCCAGAGCCGCTTACGGGCGGCAAAGCCGCCCTGCTCCAGGCTGCGCTCCGCGCAGGGCTGCTGATCAAGCCGCAAAGCCGGCTTCGTCAGCAGCCTCCGGCGCACCAGAGGTGCGCCTGATGCCGTCCCTCTCCCCTTCGGGTTCAGCCCGCCTTGTCCACGAAGCGGCTCCCGGCCGCAGACGTGCGCATGGACGAACGGTACCCGGTCAAACGCTGATTTTCCTGCTTGGCGCGCAACAGGTCGCGCCGGATGGCCTCGTGCAGGCGCTTGGCCTCGGCGGTGATCTGCCCCTGGATGCTCTGGAGCTGGAGCAGCTTCTGCTTGAGCGCGCCGATCTTCCTGGGGTCGCGCATGCGCCATGCCTCTTCCATGAGGGCCATGCGTTCGCCCGCCAGGCGTTCGGCCTCCTCCACCTCGCCTCCGGCCAGGTGTCCGAGTTCCAGGCGGCCTGTCTCCAACGCCTGTTCCATGATGTCGAGTTCGTCGCGCATGGCGCACCGCCTTCTGTTATGCCGCCCTGGCGATTTCCTTGATGTCCTCGCGCAGTTGGGCGATGACCTTCTTCCAGCGCTCGACGGCGGGGATGAATTCGTATTCCAGCAGGTCGGCCAGCAGGATCCAATCCTCGTTTTCGAGCACTTCGAGCATCTCGGAGAACAGCGAGGAAATCTCGCTGGCGGCCTGATTGAAGCCCGGAGTCTGCTTGAGGCTGAACTCGCTGCGAAGCACGCCGATCATGCCCAGGAAGTCGCGGGTCACGTCCATGAGATCCTGATAGACTTCGAGGGCCTCGGCGTCGTCGGCCTTGCGGAAGAGATCGGCCACGCGGCGCGCGCCCTTGTCCATCAGCGTGACGACCTTGTAGAGTTCGCGCGTGATGTTCACGGCCATCTCGCTGGTGGCCACGCTGACGATCTCCACCGACTCGATGCCCGAGGCGTCCACGTCCTCGGCCTGGTGCGGGTAGATCTCGGAGAACGGCTCCTTGTTGACCAGCACGTCGGTGACGATGCGGCCTTCCAGGTGCTTGTCCTCCATCACCTTGACGAGCAGCTGTTCCAGGTTCTCGAAACTCTGTACAGCCAATCCGGTTTCCCGGCCGTCGACCATGATCATGTCTTGCTCCCTCCTCCGATGGGTGTGGCGACTCCGGAAACTTTTTCCGGCGCAACATCCCATACAAGGAGCGTGCCAGACGGCGTTCAGGGCCGGGAAGCGAGCAGATCGCGCAGGGCGCGGACCAGTTGCGACACGGAATCGGCGAAGGCCGCGAAGCGGGCGATGTCCTGGCCCTCATCCTGGGAGAGGTGGAGCCAGAGGTGCGCCAGGGCGCAAAGGCGTGGATCGGCGGAAAACAGCCCGTGCAGGCGCTGCCAGGTGGTCATGAACTTGGCGCGCAGGGCCGGGCGCGGCGCGGCCAGGAGCACCCGGGCCTGCTGCGCCAGCAGTTCCAGCAGCGCGCAGGCCTGCTCCAGCGTGTTCCGCAGGCCCGAGCGGAACTCCTCCGTCAGAGCGTCGGCTTCGTGACCCTCGAAAGCGGGGGGCAGGCCGTCAAGAAACCGCCGCCAGGCCAGGCGCTGCACGCCGATCCAAGCGGCGCGCACGCCCGATCCGTGGCCCGAGAGCGAACGCAGGCCCATGAATCCGTCGGGGTGGGCCACGCTCTCCCAGAGGCGCACGCCGAGGCCCGGCAACTCGGGCCAGACGCCCCGCTCCATCCAGCCGTCCACGCAGGCCGCCAGCGCCTCGGGGCGCACCTTCTCCCGGCAGGCCCAGCCGATGGGGCACTGGTGGCCGAAGGGGCAGGGATGGCACTCCATGTCCGGCTCCACGCAGCAGGCTCCGGCCAGGTAGGGCCCCGTGTCCCAGGGCTGGGCCGTGGCCAGGAACACCGCCAGCACCGGAACGCCCAAGCCTGCCGCAAGGTGCATGGTGCCCGTGTCGTTGGAGACCACGAGGCGCATGAGCCGCACGGCGGCGGCCAGTTCCGCCAGCCCCGTGCGGCCCACCAGGCTTGCGTGGGGCACGCCGGATGCGGCGAACTCCTCCGCCAGGGCCTGCTCGCCGCCGGAGCCCAGGAGCACGGGGAAGAGGCCGTGGCGGTCATGGAGATGACGCGCCAGGCGCGCGAAGGATTCCACCGGCCACTGGCGCATGGCCGCGCTGGCCCCCAACTGGAGCCCCACCGGCGACGCGCCGGGGGGCGCCCCCAGTTCCGTCAGCAGGGCGCGCAAGGCATCCAGGGCGGCAGGCTCCGGAACCTTGAGGCGGAAGGAAGGCCTGTCGTCGTCCAGATGGGCGGCCTTGCGGAAGAGGTCCACCAGATTGAAGGGGCTCGACCCCCTGTGCCGCGAGGTGGCCTCCAGGAAGGCGGCCCAGGGCGTGGAGTAGGCCCCGAAGCCGAAGTCGTCCAGGCCGAACCCCTGCACAGGGCCTCCGTACAGGGCGCGCGCCAGCAGCCGGGCCGGGAGCGAGGACGTGAGGTTGATCACCCGGTCGGGAGCGAATTCGCGGCGGACCCTGCCGGCGTAGTCCAGGCATCCCGCCAGGGCGTGGGGCCAGGAGCGGTCGAGGTCGGCCAGGAAGCGCGCCCCGGGGATGCCCGAGGCGTAGGAGAGGTCGTTCAGCAGGGACGTGGCCTGGACGAAGTTCTCCAGGCAGACCAGGCCCACGCGCTCGTCACGCGCCGCGAGACCCGAGACCACGGGCTGCGTCTGGAGAAGATCACCGAAGCGGGTGAGGTTCACGACCAGGGTGTTCATGGGGGCCATCCGCGCTTGTGGCTTGTTTCACGAAAGCAGTTGCGCATCAGGACGGAGTGTACTAGGAATTTTCGCACTCGCACTCGCCCGCTTCAACGCTTGAAAGCATCCTGGAGGTTCCGGATGGCCCTGTTCACCAAAGAGGAAGCCCTGCGCTACCATTCCACCGCGCGGAAGGGCAAGCTTGAAGTGGTTCCCTGCAAACCGTTCCGCAACCAGAAAGACCTCTCCATGGCCTATTCCCCGGGCGTGGCCGAGGCCTGCCGCGAAATCCACGCCGACCCCTCCAAGATCTTCGACTACACCAACCGCGGCAACAACGTCGCCGTGGTCTCCAACGGCACGGCCGTGCTGGGCCTGGGCAACATCGGCCCCAAGGCCGGCAAGCCCGTCATGGAGGGCAAGGGCTTCCTGTTCAAGATTTTCGCGGACATCGACGTCTACGACTTGAACATCAACGCCCCCACCGTCGAACAGGTGGTCGCCTTCTGCAAGATGCTCGAACCCTCCGTGGGCGGCATCAACCTGGAAGACATCAAGGCCCCCGAGTGCTTCGACATCGAGCAGACGCTCATCGAGGCCCTTGAGATCCCCGTCTTCCACGACGACCAGCACGGCACCGCCATCGTCTCCGCCGCCGGCCTGCTCAACGCCTGCATGATCACCGGCAAGAAGATCGAAGACCTGCGCGTGGTTGTCTCCGGCGCGGGCGCGGCCGCCATCGCCTGCACCAAGCTCTACGTGGCCATGGGCGTCGACCCGGCCAACGTGGCCATGTTCGACACCCGGGGCCACATCAACAAGAGCCGCACCGGCCTGCACGCCACCAAGGCCTTCTTCGGCGACGTGCAGAAGACCGAATACGCCAGCCTGGGCGACGCCATGAAGGGCGCCGACGTGTTCCTGGGCCTCTCGGTGAAGGGCGCGGTCACTCCGGACATGGTCAAGGGCATGGGCAAGGACCCCGTGATCTTCGCCATGGCCAACCCCGACCCCGAAATCCCCTACCCCGACGCCAAGGCCGCCCGCCCCGACGCCATCATGGGCACCGGCCGCTCGGACTTCCCCAACCAGGTGAACAACGTCTCCGGCTTCCCCTTCATCTTCCGCGGCGCGCTGGACGCCGGATCGCGCAAGATCAACGAAGAAATGAAGATGGCCGCCGCCAAGGCCATCGCGGACCTGGCCAGGGAGCCGGTGCCCTCCGAGATCTGCGACATGTACGGCGTGAAGGAGCTCAAGCTGGGCCTGGACTACATCATGCCCAAGGCCCTGGACTTCCGCCTGCTCGAATGGGAAGCCCCCGCCGTGGCCAAGGCCGCCATGGACACCGGCGTGGCCACCATCAAGCTCGACCTCGATCAGTACAAGCTGGACCTGCGCAAGCGCATGGACGACGCCCACACCCGCATGAAGTCGTTCCTCACCACCTACGACCTCAGCGAGATCGGCTAGTTCCGACGCACGCACGATGCAATGGAGGCGCGCCGCAAGGCGCGCCTTTTTTCGTGACGTGGCGGAACCCCGCTGTCGCGCGCGGCACGGGACGAGCCTCCTCACTGCGCGCGAAGGGCCACGCTTCCTCCCGCCCGACGCCAAAGGCCCACGCGGCGGGCTCCGGAAGCTGAGGTCCGCGCCGCCGCTCACGGACGCCACGCCGGGCATTCCTCTTTTGCCCGGCTTGGTGTACGCCATCCCCATGAAGCCCCGACACCTCGCCGCCCTGCTTTCCGTCACGGCCGTGCTCCTGCTTGCGCCCTCCCTTGCCCTGGCCCAGCCCGACCCCTCCCCGGCCACCTTGTCCCTGGAGGAAAAGGTCGGCCAGATGCTCCTGGTGGCCTTCAAAGGCCCGGTTGTGTCGCCGGAGATCCGCGAAATGATCGCCAAACGGCGCATCGGCGGCGTGATCCTCTACTCCTCCTGGGGCAACGTCGAGAACCTCCGCCAGGTGGCCGCCCTCACGGCGGCGCTTCAGGCCGAGGCCGCCGCCACGTCGGCCGGTGTGGGGCTTTTCGTGGGCGTCGACCACGAAGGCGGCCCCGTGATGCGCCTGCGCGAGGGCGTCACGGTGTTCCCCAGCCAGATGGCCGTGGCCGCCACGGGCAACCGGGAGCACGCCCGGGCCATGGCCCGCGTCAGCGCCTCCGAACTGGCCGTGCTGGGCGTGAACATGACCTTCTCGCCAGTGGCCGACGTGAACTCCAACCCCGACAACCCCGTCATCAACATCCGCTCCTTCGGCTCCGACCCCAACGTGGCCTCGCGCCTCACCGCCGCCATGACCGAGGAGTTCGTGCGCGCCCGCATGCTCTGCACGCCCAAGCACTTCCCCGGACACGGCGACACCGGCGTGGATTCCCACATGGGGCTGCCCGTCTCCGAGCACGACCGCAACCGCCTGGAACGCGTGGACTTCCCTCCCTTCCGGGCCGCCATCCAGGCCAAGGCCCCCGCCGTGATGACCGCCCACGTGGCCGTGCCCGCGCTGGACCCCTCGGGACTGCCCGCCACGCTCTCGTCCCGGGTGCTGGAGGGAACCCTGCGCAAGGAGCTGCGCTTCGAAGGGCTGGTGGTCACCGATTCCCTGGGCATGGGCGCGCTCTCCAAGGGAGTGGGCACGGTGCGCGCGGCGGTGCTGGCGGCCAAGGCCGGGGCCGACGTGCTGCTTTTCGGAGCCGACATCGGGCACGAGCCCCCGCAACAGGCCGAGGCCTACGAAGCCCTCCTGGCGGCCGCGCGCTCGGGCGAGCTGCCCATGGCCCGCATCGACCAGGCCGTGGAGCGCATCCTGGCCGCCAAGAAGGCCTACGGCATCCTCCAGGCCAAGGCCGTGCCCGACCGCGCCGCCCTCATCCCCTACCGCGTGGGCATCCCCGACAACCTCCAGGCCGCCCTGGCCGCCGCCCAGGACAGCATCACCCTGCGCCACGACCGCACCAAGCTCCTGCCCTTCCGCCGGGGGGAGCGCATCCTGGTGGTCTGGCCCGAGCGCACCGTCTTCGATCCCGTGAACAGCCTGTCCCTGCCCGAGGGCGCGCAGCTCCTGCGCACCCCGCGCGAGCCCTCGGCCCAGGATCTCCAGAACGCCGTGGAAGCCGCCCTCAAGGCGGACAAAGTGGCCGTGTTCACCTACGACGCCATCCGCAACCCGGCCCAGCGCAACCTGGTGAACACCCTGCTCTCCATGAAGCCGCAGTCCCTGATCCACGTGGCCCTGGGCGGCCCCTACGACCTGGCCCTCTTCCCCCAGGCCCCGGCCGGCGTTGCCACCTACGGCGACGTGCCCGCCTCCCTGGAAGCCCTCTCCAAGGCCCTGGCCGGGAGCATCCCCCTCACGGGCCGGCTCCCCGTCCGTTTGCCCTGAGCCCGGCCGTGGAGCCCTGCGTCAGCGTCGCCTTCGCGGGGTATGCGGGGAGCGTCCCGGCCCTGCTGGATCTGGCCGGAGCGGGCCCCGTGCTGGCCCGTCAGCCGCTCATCCTGGTCAAGCCCAACCTGGTGAACGCCAAGCCCTTCCCGGTGACCACCCACCCGGACTGCTGCCGGGCCGTGCTGGCCTACGCGCGCCGTCACGCGCCGGACGCGAGGCTCGTGCTGGCCGAGGGCTGCGGGGACCCGCGCGTCTCCACGACGGAGCTTTTCCGGCGCTTCGGCTACGACAGGCTGGCCCGGGATTTCGACGCCCGGCTGGTGGACCTCAACGAGGAACCCTGCGAGCGCGTCGAGCGGCCGGACTTAACGCGCCTGAGGACCGTTCACCTGCCCAGGCTGGCGCTGGAGTCCTTCGTGGTCTCCGTGGCCGTGCTCAAGGCGCACAGCCTGGCGGGCTACACCGGGGCGCTCAAGAACATGATGGGCGTTCTGCCGCCCCTGCACTACGCCCAACGCCACGGCTTCTGGCGCAAGGCGGCCCTGCACGACGACCTGCAGCGCGCCGTCTCCGAGCTGTGCCGGGTGGTGCGCCCCGGCCTGTCGCTCCTGGACGCCTCGGTGGGTCTCAGGGAGCACCACCTGGGGGGCAGCGTCTGCGACCCGGCGCCGGGTCTGCTCCTGGCCGGGGACGACCCCTGGGAGGTGGACCGCGAAGGCGCCGCACTCCTGGGGCTGGACCAGCGCGCAGTGCCCTACCTGGCCGGGTAGACAGGCGCGGCTCAGGAACGGGCCGGTCCCGCGCCGCTGCTAGGGCGCGGTGTTCGAGGCCACGAAACCCTTGCCAACATCCGGTGTTTACCCTAATGTGCGCTTCCTTCGAGTTGCGGAGAGGTACCGAAGTGGCCGTAACGGGCCCGACTCGAAATCGGGTTGTGGGTTAATAGCCTGCACGTGGGTTCGAATCCCACCCTCTCCGCCATCTTTAATCCCTCCTTGCCCTGAACAGTCCACAAGCCCCCAAAACACAGCGAAATACCTGGAAAAAGGCGGGTCGAACGGACCGTCTTTGTCTCGTTTGGTCCTTTGACATCCACCCCTGGCGTGAACTGGTGTGTGCGTACGGCGTCCTACTCAGGTTTATGTGTGAGTACGGGGCCGGAAACGGAAGTCGTTTCCTGTCGTTAAATATTCAATGATTTCAATAGACATTGAGCCGGGAATCCCTATATACAGGCATGGCCTTCCGGCCTTTTCCTCTGGCCTCTGCCTGTAAATCACCTTCCCCCGTACCCCCCTTCAGGAAACCCAGGGACCACCTCCGTGCGGGCGTGGCCAAGCGAAGCCAGCCCGGCACTGACGTGGCGACGGTGCAGTAATCGGTGGGGGCTCGATGCTCAGGGAAACGATTCCCCTCGGTATTGATTACGGAATGAGCCTGCCGCGCCGTTTCACTTCGCACCGACTACGCAGCCATAAGCGGCAACCTGTCGAGCAGCTCCAAGGCCCCTGCCGCACGGTCTGCGGCCCAATGCAGGGGGGTTTGAAGCGAGAGGCTTCCTTGGTAGGATGCGGCCATGGGCATCCACCGGACCACACGCCGTAGCGCACGGTCACAACGCGCAAGGAACGTTCGCGGCCATGGCGGCATGGACCTTCCCGTCGCGAAGTTCGGCGCACGGCTGGCAATAGTCGCCCTCTTGGCGTCGTGCTGGCTCTTTCTCCTCGGGCTTACACCGTTGCGCTCGGGCGATCTCTACCTGAGCGAACCCATGCTTGCCGGCTTGCACGCCCTCTCCTTATGCGCGGCGTGCGGCTTGGCGGGGATGTTTCTGGGCGCTTCGCGGGTTGCGCGGCGCACGCTATGCACCCCGGCCGTGCTGGGGCCGCTCTGCATGGCGGGCGTGACGCTCGGCCTGTCGGGCTTTGCGGCCGATCCCCGCCTGACCCTATTCGGATTGCCCCAGACGGGGCTGGGGGCCATCTGGATGCTGGACCTTGCCGTGCTGGCGGGCGCTGCATCCGTGGCCGTCCGGCTGCGCCGCGCCCGGCTGCTTGCCTGGAACGCCGCAGGGGCATGCCTGGTCGCCCTTGCTCTGTCGCAGCCCTGGTTTCGCCAGGTCGACTGGTCGCCACTGACGCTGAGCGAATACGTTGCCTTCGCCGTAGTCGGCGCCTACATCTGCTGGGCGCGCCGCGTGGCTGGAGAAGCCCGGGGGCAGGCGCGGTTCGTTTTCGTGTCTCTCGCGGCCTTTGCGGCGCTGCTTGCCACGCGCAATGTCACGGCCAGCGCGACTCTGGCCCTCTCCCTGGCCTTGTTCGGCGTCAAACGGTTCCGCCCGGCGCTGCGCGGGCTTTCTCGCCCCGCGCTGGCCGCTTGCATCGCCCTGCTGCCTCTTCTTGCCACCCTGGGATTGGCCGGTCTTGAAGGGTCAGGGCTTCTGGACGGAGGCGGCAGGCTGGCCCATACGCTGCACTCCAGGTTCGAATCCCTG
>NZ_JBZVFJ010000035.1:0-28364 GCF_058402725.1 Fundidesulfovibrio sp.
CGTTGCTGTTCGCGGGGAGATCAGGTGGATCGTCTTCAAATCGGTCCGCCTGGTCACCCCGCGAACAGCAACGGAACCGGCAACACGGTCGTCGCCGGTGAAGCCCGCGAAGCAAAAAGGGATTCCATAAGGGCGTAGCCCTTTGGCCGCCGGAGGCTTCTTCACGGCTGCCCCGCCGCCCATCACTGCCGGATCGCACGCCGTCGCGAAGAGGAGAGGGAATGCAGAGGGCGTAGCCCTTTGCCAGCCGGGGGCTTCACAACGGCTGCCCCGCCGCCCCTCGGTCACCGACTACGGGCGGCGCTGTCCAGAATCCAGGCCATGGCTCCGGTGAGCACGGCCAGGATGACGATCTGGCGCGGCTCCAGGACGAACACCGCGCCCATGGCCCAGACGGCCCCGGCAGTGGCCAGCGCCCGGATCACGGTTCGATGACGGTCACGCCGCCCATGTAGGGGACCAGGGCTTCAGGCAGGACGACGGAGCCGTCCGTCTGCTGTCCGTTTTCCAGCACGGCCACCATGGTGCGCCCCACGGCGAGGCCCGAGCCGTTGAGGGTGTGGGCCAGGCGCGCCTTGCCGCCCTTGGCCTTGCAGCGGATGCCTGCGCGGCGGGCCTGGAAGTCCTCGCAGTTGGAGCAGGAGGAGATTTCGCGGTAGGCGTTCTGGCCGGGCAGCCAGACTTCGATGTCGTAGGTCTTGGCCGAGGAGAAGCCCAGGTCGCCGGTGCAGAGGGAAATGACGCGGTAGTGCAGGCCCAGGAGTTGGAGGATCTTTTCGGCGTGGGCCGTGAGCAGCTCAAGCTGTTCGTAGGACTCCTCGGGGCGGCAGAAGCGCACGAGCTCGACCTTGGAGAACTGGTGCTGGCGGATGAGCCCCTTGGTGTCCTTGCCGTAGCTGCCCGCCTCGGAGCGGAAGCAGGGGGTGTGGGCGCAGTAGCCCAGGGGGAGGCGCTCCTCGTCGAGGGTTTCGTCGCGGTGGAGGTTGGTGAGAGGCACCTCGGCCGTAGGGATGAGGTAGAAGTCCTTGAAATTGGTCTTGAAGAGGTCGCCCTCGAACTTGGGGAGCTGTCCCGTGCCGCGCAGGGTGTCGGCGTTGACCATGAGGGGCGGGGCCACCTCGGTGTAGCCGTGCTGGCGGGTGTGCACGTCCAGCATGAAGGCGGCCAGAGCGCGTTCCAGGCGCGCGGCCCAGCCCCAGAGCACGGCGAAGCGCGAGCCGGTCAGTCGGCCGGCGCGTTCGAAGTCCAGACCGTTCAGGGCCTGTCCCAGGTCCCAGTGCTCACGGGGTGTGAAGGCGAGGGCGGGCTTTTCGCCCCAGACGCGCACCACCGGGTTGTCGGTTTCGTCCTTGCCCACGGGGGTGGTGGCGTGGGGAATGTTGGGCACGCTCAGGAGGAAGGCTTCGGACGCCTCGTCGGCCTGCCGGGCTTCCTCGTCCAGGGCCTTGATGCGCTCGGAGACCCCGGAAAGCTTTTCCAGCAGTTCCGTGGCGTCCTGCCCGGAGCGCTTGCGTTTGGCCACCTCGGCTGAGGAGGCGTTGCGCTCGTTCTTGAGGGCCTCCACCTCGGTGAGCACCGCGCGGCGCTTCTCGTCGAGCTTGGCGAAGCCGTCCAGGTCCAGGTCCGTCCGGCGGTCTGCCAGGGCCTGGCGCACAAGGTCCAGGTTCTTGCGTACGAAGCGCACGTCGAGCATGGTGGGTCTCCGGGTGGTTGATCTTGGAACCAGACTTCTTACGCCGGGCGAAGAGGCCCGGTCAAGGCGGGAGGTGCGCATGGACGTCGCGACGCGCAGGGCCGTGCTGGAGGCGGCGCGGATTCTCGTGGAACGCGGCTGGTGGCTGGCCACGGCGGAATCGTGCACGGGAGGGCTGGTGTCGGGCGCGCTCACGGCGGTGTCGGGCAGTTCGGCGTGGTTCGCAGGGGGCGTGGTGGCCTACTCCAACGCGGTGAAGGAGTCCCTGCTGGACGTGCCGCGGCCGCTCCTGGAGGCCCACGGCGCGGTGAGCCGGGAGGTGGTGCTGGCCATGGCCTTGGGCGCGGCGCGGCGCTTCGGGGTGCACTGCGCCGTGTCGGTGTCGGGGGTGGCCGGCCCCACGGGGGGCACTCCGGAGAAGCCCGTGGGCACGGTGTGGCTGGGCTACAGCGTGGACGGCCGGGAAGCGGCCGAGCTCCATAGCTTCGAGGGCGACCGCGATGCCGTTCGGAACCAAAGCGTGCTGGCCGCGCTGGAAGGGCTCGCGCGCCGGATGGGCTGAAACGTGATCGTCACCAGGGCGTAGTATGGATTGTCCATGCGCGTCCTGGCCTTTTTGAACCAGAAGGGCGGCGTGGGCAAAACCACGCTGGCCGCCAACGTAGGCGCGGGGCTGGTCCGACTGGGCCGCTCCGTGCTCCTGGTCGACCTGGACCCCCAGGGGCATCTGACACGCGCCTTCGGGGCTGACCCCGGCGGGCCGGGCCTGCACGACGCGCTTTCCGGAAGCGCCCGCGCGGCGGACTTCCTGGTGGAGGCCGAGGGCGCGCTCCTGCTGCCCGCCTCTCCCGATCTGGCCGGGGCCGATACGGCCTTCGCCGCACTGCCCGGCAAGGAGCGTCTGCTGGCGCGCGTGCTGGAGGAAGTGCCCCCGGCGGACGCCTGCATCCTGGACTGCCCCCCAAACCTTGGCCTGCTGGCCGTCAACGCCTTGGCCGCCGCCCACGCCGTGGTGGTTCCCGTGCAGGCGGAGTTCCTGGCCCTGGCCGGACTGGGGGCCGTGATGGACACCGTGGACGCCGCCCGGGGATTCAATCCCGACCTCGCGGTGCTGGGCGTGGCGCTCACGCGGTATGTGCACCGCAAGCGCCTCTGCCGCGAGGTGGACGCCTCCGTGCGCCGTCATTTCCCAGCGTTGCGGCTGGAAACGCGCGTGCGCGAGTCCGTGGCCCTGGCCGAGGCCCCGGGCTTCGGCAAGAGCATCTTCGCCTACGCCCCCAAGAGCCAGGGCGCGCTGGACTGCCTGAACCTCGCACGCGAAATCGCGGCCCGGGGGCTCTCGTGAGCGCGCTGCGCCTGGGCGCGGACCCCCTGGCCAGGCCCGGAAGGCAGGGGACCGCTTCTGAGACTGGCGCGGGCCGAGCCCTGCGCCACATCCTGGAGACACAGCCCGCCGCGCCCGCAGTCCCGGATATCCCACCCGAGCACCGGGAAGCCATGCGCCTGGAGGTGGTCCAGGCCTTTTCCCGCGCCCTGGACCGGCTGAGCCTGCTGGCCGCAGAGGCCGGAGCCTGGGCCTGGGGGGGCGAAGGCGACAGCCTGGCCTTCCTGCGGCTCATGGCCTGCCACGTTTCCGAACCCGGCGCGGAAGGGGTGGATCTGGCGGCTTTCCTGCGCGAGGCCCCGGACCTCTGGCCGCGCCAGGGGCTCTGCGTGGCCCCGGCTCTCGAGCGCGTGGTGGTCCCCCTGGAGCGCGGCTTCCGGCTGGCCCTGGCCCTCCAGGCCGTGCTGGACGCCCTGCCAGGACCGGGCAAACGAGCCCATGCCCCGGCATCGCTCTTCGCGCGGCTGGACTCCACCCCCACGGGCAAGGCCAGGGTGCGCCTGGCCGGACCGGCCAGCCGCTTCGCCGAACGCGACGAGGACTACCTGCGCGGCCCGGGACGGGCGCTCTCCCAACTGGCGCGGGAGGGCGCGGTGTGCGCGGCGTACACGCGCGGGGCTGCGTGGGCCGAACTTTTCATCCTGGCGTGAGCCGATCTTGTGAAAAGGAGAACGTGATGGGCAAGGACAAGGAGAAGGTGAAACTGGAAGGCGTGCTGGAAACGCGCGAGGTGGTGGCCTACCTGGAGGATGTGCTGGCCGGTTTCCGGGCCGGGTCGGTGTGCATGACCGTAGGCGAAGAGTGCCTGACCCTGCGCCCCCGGGGCATGATGGAGTTGAGCCTCAAGGCCTCGCGCAAGAAGGAGACCGAAAAGTTTTCGCTGGAAGTCTCCTGGCGTCGCGTGGAAGAGGCCTGCCTGCGTCCGGCCGGACCCGACGAAGCGGCCTGATCCGGGCGTGAAGGGGCGCGCGGCTCAGTCGATTCCGGCGTCCTGGAGGGCGCGCAACCCCTTGCCGGAGATCACGTAGCCCTTGAGGGCGCGCTCCCCGGCGGCCTTGAGCTTCATTTTGAGGATATAGCCCCGGTTCACCAGATCCTCGAAGTCGCACTCCACATAGTGTCTGGCCTTCTTGGCGGGCATCATGCGCCGGTAGCGGGGCATCCTGCAGAAGTGGCGCAGATCCTGGAGGATGAGCAGGTGCTCCAGGGCCAGTTCCCTGCCCGCATCGTCCAGCGCGGCGGGCGAGTCGGCCTGCCTTCCCGCCGCTCGCTCGCCCTCGGGCGTGATGCGCAAACCCTTCATCTTCTTGCCGCAGCCGTAGGTGAACGTGGCCCATTCGGCGAGCCCCTGGTCCACCAGAACCCCCGCGCCCTCCTCGTCGTGGGACAAAAGGAGCTTTCGCGGCATCACGCCGTGATAGCGTGCCACGTCGGCAAATTGCGCCACAGCGCGCAGCAGCGAAGCATGATCCTGGGAAAGCGTCATCTGCGACCTCGGAACGTCGAGCCGGGCGTTGACAAGCCCCTGCACGGCAGCCCCAGAAATTACCCGTAACGGGAAAAGCTGTAAACCACCTCCGGGAATTTCCGGCCATGGCCGCCCGGCGGCCCGCGAGCCTTTTCAATCTTTACAGAAATCGCCCCCCAGGGTATGGGGACTGCGTTTGTGACAGGTAGAACAAGGCATCATCATCTGCTGCACGCGGGGCATCCATGAACAGCGTCGAGAAACTGCTGGCCGAACACCGGGAGGCCATCGTCAAGGATTGGCATCATCTGATCCTGGACACCTACCCTCCCGAGACGGCCAAACTCTGGAAAAAGGGGGGCGACCCCTTCCACAACCCCGTGGGCGAGCGCATCGTCGAGGCCGCCAAGGCCTGCATGGACTATCTCGTGGAAGGCCGCGAGCACCTCGAACGCGCGCTGGAGGAACTCGACCAGGTCATCCGGGTGCGCGCGGTGCAGAACTTCACGCCCTCCCAGGCGGCGGGGTTCGTCTTCCTGCTCAAGAAAGCCATCCGGGAGCGGCTCTGGCATCAGTTGAAAACGTTGGGCGCGTGGGAACAGTTCGTGGCCCTGGAGTCGCGCATCGACGGCTTGGCCCTGGCCAGCCTCGATCTCTACTCCAAGTGCCGCGAAAAGCTCAATGAGATCAAACTCAACGATCTCAGGCGGGAGCAGGTGCAACTGCTCAAACGCGCACGACTCATCGTGGATTTCGGCGAGGGCGAGCCGGCAGCGTGAGGCCGGACAGGCGCAATGGTTCAACGCGAGGTGGAGGGTACATGGCAGGACTTGTGACCGCGCTCATGGCCGTAATGGTCTTGGCCGCCGCTGCGGCTCTCGGGGCGCAGGCGGGAATGGCGGGGGTGTTCGGGATAGCCATCCCGTACGTGGCCGTCGCGATCTTCGTGGCGGGATTCATCAAGAAGGTGCTCGGCTGGGCTTCCACGCCGCAGCCCTTCTCCATCGCCACCACCGGCGGGCAGCAGTATTCGCAGCCCTGGGTGAAGCAGGCGAAATTCGACAACCCCTCGACCCCGGGCCAGACCGTCGTGCGCATGGCCCTGGAAGTGCTCTGCTTCCGCAGCCTTTTCCGCAACACCAAGCTCGACAACCGCCCCGCCGAGGGCCGGGTGGGCTACGGCTCGGACAAGTCGCTGTGGCTTTTCGCGCTCATGTTCCACTACTGCTTCCTGATCGTGTTCATCAGGCACTTCCGCTTCTTCCTGGATCCCGTGCCCTTTGCCATCACCGGCATCGAGTTCGTGGACTCCATCCTCCAGATCGGCGTGCCCACGCTCTACCTCACGGACGTGTTCTTCGTGGTGGGCGTCACCTTCCTGCTGGCGCGGCGCATCTGGGACCCGAAAGTCAATTACATCTCACTGGCTTCGGACTACTTTCCCCTGTTCCTGATCCTTGCGATCGCGCTTTCCGGCATCTACATGCGCTACTTCGCCAAGGTGGACGTGATCGCCATCAAGCAGCTGGCCTTCGGACTGGTGAGCTTCAAGCCGGTGATCCCGCCCAACGTGGACTGGTCCTTCTACATGCACTTCTTCCTGGTGTGCGTGCTGTGGGCCTACTTCCCCTTCTCCAAGCTCATGCACCTGGGCGGCGTGTTCCTGAGCCCAACTCGGAACCTGCCCAACAACACCCGTATGGTGCGTTACATCAACCCCTGGAACGATCCCTCCATCAAGCCCCACAGCTATGAGGAGTACGAGAACGACTTCCGGGAGAAGATGATCGAGGCCGGCCTGCCGGTGGACAAGGAAGCCTAAACCGCCCCGGCTGGGCGAACCGCGAGGGAGACAACATGTCGAAGATGGCTCCGCCTGAAGAAGTCATGAACGTCGACTACACCACGCCCGCTGAGGCGTGGATGGACGTGAAGCCCGAGTTCAAACTCGGCAACTATTCCTATCCCGGCAAACCCGATGTGCTCAAGTACCTCGGACTGCCCAACCCCAGAGAGTGGAACCCCACCGAGGAAGACTGGAAGCTCCCTCCCGACTGGAAGGAGATCATCACCGAAGGCTTCCGCGAACTCCTGGGCAAGTACCGCTCGCTCAAGGTGTTCATGGACGTGTGCGTGCGCTGCGGCGCCTGCGCCGACAAGTGCCATTTCTACATCGGCTCGGGCGACCCCAAGAACATGCCCGTGCTGCGCGCCGAGCTTTTGCGCTCCATCTACCGGGGCGACTTCACCATGGCCGGCAAGATACTCGGCAAGCTCGCCGGGGCGCGCAAGCTGGAAGAAGACGTGATCAAAGAATGGTTCATGTACTTCTACCAGTGCACCCAGTGCCGCCGCTGCTCGCTGTTCTGCCCCTACGGCATCGACACCGCCGAGATCACCTTCCTGGCGCGTGACCTGATGAACCGCATCGGCGTGAACATCAACTGGATTCTCGAACCCGCCGCCAACTGCAACCGCACCGGCAACCACCTGGGCATCCAGCCTCATGCCTTCAAGGACATGATGGACTTCCTGGTGGACGACATCGAGACCATCACCGGCAGGCGCGTGGAGCCCTCCTTCCACCGCAAGGGCGCGGAGATCCTCTTCATCACGCCCTCCGGCGACATCTTCGCCGAGCCCGGCATCTACACCTTCATGGGCTACCTGCTGCTCTTCGACTACCTGGACCTGGACGTCACCTGGTCCACCTACGCGTCGGAAGGCGGCAACTTCGGCTCGTTCATGAACGACAAGTGGATGAAGAAGCTCAACGCCAAGATGTACGCCGAGGCCAAGCGCCTGGGCGTGAAGTACATCATCGGCGGCGAGTGCGGTCACATGTGGCGCGTGCTCAACCAGTTCATGGACACCATGAACGGCCCCGCCGACTTCCTGGAAGTGCCCAAGAGCCCCATCACCGGCACGGTGTTCGACAACGCCAAGTCCACCAAGATGATCCATCTGGTGGAGTTCACCGCCGACCTCATCCGCAACAACAAGTTGAAGCTCGACAAGAGCCGCAACGCAGGCATCACCGCCACCTGGCATGACTCCTGTAACACCTCGCGCGGCATGGGCTTCTTCGATGAACCCCGCTACGTGCTGGAAAACGTGGTCGAGAAGTTCGTGGACATGCCCTCACAGACCATCCGCGAGCAGACCTTCTGCTGCGGCGGCGGCGCGGGCCTGAACAACGGCGAATTCACCGACATGCGCCTGCGTGGCGGTCTGCCCCGCGGCAACGCCCTGCAGTACGTTCAGCAGAAGTTCGGCGTGAACACCATGAGCTGCATCTGCGCCATCGACCGCGCCACCCTGCCCGGCCTGGCCGACTACTGGGCCCCCGGCGTCAAGGTGACCGGCCTCCACGAGCTGGTGGGCAACGCCCTGGTCTTCGACGACGAGGAGCAGGAGCGCACCATGAACCTCCGCCAGGAAGACCTGCCCGGCATTGAAGGGGAGGACGAATAATGTACAACGCGAAATACATCATCCCCGGGCTTGTGATCTTCCTGATCCTGGCCCTTTCGCCCTTCCTCCTGGGCGCGGGCAAGGATCCCATCAAGGTGGAGACCGAGAAGCCCAAGAACTCCAAGGAATGCGTGCTCAAGACCGAGAAGATGCGCGACGTGCACATGGTTCTCCTGAACGAATGGCGCGACGACGTGATCCGCAACGGAAAGCGCGTGTTCACCAACGAGTCGGGCAAGCAGTTCAACATGAGCCTGACCAACACCTGCATGGGCTGCCACGAAAACAAGGACAAGTTCTGCGACAAGTGCCACGTCGAAGTCGGCGTGAACCCCTACTGCTGGACCTGCCACAATACCTCGCCCGTGAAGAAAGAGGGGGGGAACTAACATGAAAAGCTCCAGACGCGACTTCCTGAAGATCGCCGGTGTTTCGGCACTGGGGCTCTCGGCCGGCACGCTGGGCTTCCTTGGAGAAGGCGCCCAGGCCGCCGACGCCCTCCCCACGGCCCAGGACTTCGCCAAGCCCGCCAAGGCCAAGCAGTGGGGCATGGTCATCGACACGGCCAAGCTCGATGACGCCACCATGAAGAAGTGCATCGACGCCTGCCACGCCTACCACAACGTGCCCAAGATCGAAGGCAAGCAGGAGATCAAGTGGCTGTGGACCGACGACTTCCACGCCACCTTCCCCACGGAGTTCCCCGCCTACCTCTCCGACGACCTGCATCACCGCAAGTTCCTGCTGCTCTGCAACCACTGCGCCAACCCCGCCTGCGTGCGCGTGTGCCCCACCCAGGCCACGTTCAAGAACAACGAGGGGCTGGTGATCATGGACTACCATCGCTGCATCGGCTGCCGCTACTGCATGGCCGGCTGCCCCTACGGCGCGCGCAGCTTCAACTTCCGCGATCCCGAGAAGTTCATCGCCAACATGAACCCCCTCTACCCCCACCGCACCCGGGGTGTCGTGGAAAAGTGCACCTTCTGCGTGGAGAAGCTCGCCCAGGGCAAGATGCCTCTGTGCGTCGACGCCTCCGGCGGCGCCATGGTTTTCGGCGACCTGGAAGACCCCAAGTCCCCCGTGCGCCAGATCCTGAAGGACAAGTACGCCGTCAGGCGCAACCCGGCCGCTGGAACCGAACCCAGCGTGTTCTACATCCTCTAGGAGTGCGGACATGATCGAAAAAGCTCTCAAAGGAAGCCCGCGCTATTTCGGCGCCCTGTTGGCCTTCTTGGCCCTCATGGGCATCGGAGGCGGGTTCTACCTCATCCAGCTCAACAACGGCCTGATGATCACCGGCCTCTCGCGCGACGTGTCCTGGGGCTTCTACATCGCCCAGTTCACCTACATGGTCGGCGTGGCCGCCTCGGCCGTTATGCTCGTGCTGCCCTACTACTTCCACCACTACAAAGCCTACTCCAAGATGATCATCATGGGCGAGTTCCTTGCCATCGCCGCGGTCATCATGTGCCTGGGCTTCATCGTCATCGACATCGGGCAGCCCCAGCGCATGCTCAACGTGCTCATCAACTCCACCCCCCGCTCCGTGCTCTTCTGGGACATGGTGGTTTTGAACGGCTACCTGATTCTCAACGCGGTCATCGGCTGGACCAGCCTCATGGCCTACTGGAAGCGCGTCACGCCCCCCGCGTGGGTGAAGCCCCTGGTGTACCTCTCCATCATCTGGGCCTTCTCCATCCACACGGTTACGGCGTTCCTGTACGCCGGCCTTCCCGGCCGCCACTTCTGGCTCACCGCCATCCTGGCAGCCCGCTTCCTCTCCTCGGCCTTCTGCTCCGGCCCGTCCATCCTCCTGCTCATGACCCTGCTTGTGGGCAAACTCACCAAGTTCGATCCGGGCAAGGAAGCGGTGAAGACCCTCTCCACCACCATCACCTATGCCATGTGCGTGAACGTGTTCTTCTTCTTCCTGGAACTCTTCACGGCCTTCTACTCCAACATGCCCGGCCACATGGCCCCCATCGAGTTCCTGTTCAACGGCTTCCAGGGAAGCACCTACATGACTCCGTTCATGTGGACAGCCTCCTTCCTGGCCATCGGATCGCTCATTCTGCTCATCCCGCCCCGCTGGCGCGAGAACCGCGACATGCTCGTCCCCGCCCTGATCATGCTGGTCATCGGCACCTGGCTGGACAAGGGCATGGGCCTTATCGCCGCAGGCTTCACCCCCAACCCCTTCGAGCGCGTCACCGAATACCTGCCCACCGGCCCCGAGATGATGATCGCCCTCATGATCTACGCCACCGGCGGATTCGTGCTCACCGTGCTCTGGAAGATCGCCCTGGAAGTCAGGGCCGAGGTGGAAGGCAGCGTCTAGCCTCTTCCTCTTGCGAATCGCAAAGGCCGCCCTTTTGGGCGGCCTTTTTTTATGCTAACGGGTAGGCATGAACACTTCCCTCATTGACCCCCGTGACGCGCTGGCCGCAATGGCCAGCCTTCCCGTGCCTTTGCTGGTTCTGGACGGGGAGGGCGAGGTGCTTCTTGTCAACGCTCCGTTCCGGGGCCTTTTCAACCCGCTCGAACCCTTCGGGACTCCGCCGCGCAATGAACCAGCGGTGGATTCCTCGCCTCCAGAGTCAGGGTTCTCCGTTGTTCTTTCTGGCGTGCGCAAGGCCTTGCTACTGGAGCCTTCAGTTCAGGAGTTCGACCTTTCGCTCCAGGAGCCTCTTTCCGGGCACATGCCTTTGCGCGCTCGGCTGGATCGATTCGGCTCCCTGAGCGTGCTTTCGGTGACCCCTCCTCCTGCGGACACTAATGCCTCTCCGGCCGGGCGCGACCCCTTGACGGGTCTCCCCCTGCGCCAGCCCTTCCACGCAAGCCTGGGGCAGCTGGCGGCCCTTTCCGGACGTCACGGCAGGATGCTCTCGGTGCTTCTGGCGGACATCGACGGCATGAGAGCGCTCAACGAACGCCTAGGAAGGGACGCCGGGGATGCGGCGCTCGCGCATTTCGCTTCTCTCTTGCGCGCCACGCTGCGCACAAGCGATCTAGCTGCACGAGTCGGCGGAGACGAATTCGCCGTGTTGCTGCCGGAAACCGGCGCGGAGGGAGCGAACCACCTGGCGCGCCGCCTGCGTGCTGCCGTTGCCGAGAACGTCTGCCTCCACGCAGGCCTGCCGGTTCATTACACCGTGAGCATGGGGCTGGCCTGCCTGGGCAATTGCGGGGAGGAGACCGAGGCTCTTGGGGCCGAACTGGTCATTCTCGCCGAGGAGGCCCTTGCCAGGGCCAAGCGCACAGGCGGCAGCAGGCTCACCACGCTGACCCTGACGGCAGACTGAGGCAGAACCGACCCCGTCGGATCAGTTTTGACCGCGCGGTACCACCCGACGTCAACCGACACTTCGTTTTCCTCCTTTTCCGCAATCCCGCCCACGCACCAAAGAAAAAGGCCGCCCGTCGCCGGGCGGCCTTGATCAACCTGAAACAGTCCCTGGTTTACCAGTCGGACTTGGTGAAGGTGTCCTCCACGCCGAAGTCCACAACCGGCTCGGGCTCGGCTGCGGCAGCGCCACCGGCGGCTCCGGCGACGCCGCCGCCAGCCACGGTGACCACGCCGTGCTTCTTCACGTCCTCGATCATCTTGAGCAGCTCATCGACTTTGCCGATGTACTCGTTGACCTTGGACAGGGGAGCCACCAGCAGCTTCTCGCTCTCCTTCACGGAGGAGTCCTCGAAGCGCTTCACGGCGGCCTCGGCGGCCTTCAGCTTGGCCTCGGCGTCGGCCAAGGTGGCGGTCTTGGCGGCCAGGTCGGCCTTCACCTTGGCCAGTTCTTCGGCCTGGGCGTTCATGGTGGTCTTGTATTCGCCCAGCTTGGCGAACAGGGCGCCGATCTCGCCCATGGTGGCGGCGGGAAGCTTGGGAACGGAGACGTTCTTGCCCTGGGCGGCCAGCTGGGCGGCGTTCATGGCGATCACTTCGGGGTGCTGCTCATAGATCCAGGCCTTGGCGATGGCGGCCGCGAAAGGAGCCAACTCCTCGTCGACAACGGTGTCGGCCATGTAGCTCACCAACTCGACCACGCCCTTCGCCTGGCCTTCCTTGTCCACGCCCTTCAGGTACGCCATGAAGGTGTTCATCGGGAAAACTTTCGTCTCAGCCATGGGAGTTCCTCCTCTTAGATCTCGAAAATTTTGTCTTCAACGCGCGAGAGGGGCAGCCTGCCGCTCATGCGCGCATACACCAGGGCCGTCGTGCGGTAGACCAGGTGCCCCAGCTTGGACCAGGGCAGATAGGCGAACAACATGAACACCGTGATCAGGTGCAGGTAGTACACGGGGTAGGCCAGACCGGCCACGCCGGCGAGGCGCAGCAGGAACGCGCCCGCGCCCGTGGCGAACACGGCCCAGATCACGCCAAGCAGGTACCAGTCGTAGTAGCTGGAGCCCTGCTTCTGGGCGTCCAGGTTCAAACGGCGGCGGGTGAGCATCACCAGGCCGTAGATGCCGCCCACCATGCCCGCCACGGCCAGGAGCTTCACCGGGCTGTAGAGAGGCATGGGGGTGTCGCCCAGCACGTGGAGCCAGCCGAAGCCGGGCACGTAGGAGCCCCAGTGGGACACGGCCACGATGCCGGTGACGATGGCCAGGGCCACGAAGGAGAACAGGATCGCCCAGTGCCCCTTGAAGCGCTCGGTGTTGTCGTTGCCGCAGTCGTTCCACTTGCGGTGGGTGACGATCTCGTCGCGCAGCACGTCGATGACGGCCTGGACCAGGGTCGGCCTGGACGAAACCTCGCCCAGCTCGAAGGTCTTGGGCAGCCCGCCGAAAGACTTCCACATGTTCATCACGCCCTTGTAGAAGCTCCATCCCATGAAGATGAAGAGGAGGATGAACGAGGGGTCGATGGTGGTGTCGCCGGGGAAGAGCTTGCCGAACCTGATGTCGCCCTCGGGGATGCCGAAGCCGCCCATGCGGAGGAGCCAGATCAGCGCGAAGTAGATGGCCGGAATGGCGATCAGCTTCGGGAGATGCTTGGAGGAGCTCATCCATTCACCCAGGCACTCGGGACCCACCAGCTTGCGGTAGGTCATGTTGCGGATGGCGGCCAGGGTGTCGGCAGGCTTGGCTCCGCGGGGGCAGAGGTCCGAGCAGGTGCCGCAGTTGTGGCACAGCCACACGTCGATGTCGTTCATGAGCTTGTCTTTGAGGCCCCACTGCGCCCAGACCATCTCCTTGCGGGGATAGGGGTTCTCGGGCGGGGACAGCGGGCAGGCCACGGAGCAGGTGGCGCACTGGTAGCACTTCTTGACGGAGTCGCCACCTGCCGCCTGGAGCTCCCTGACGAAGCTCGGGTCGGGTTGTATCCGGACCGGAGAAGACATAAGCAGGGCCTCCTAGTATCCTTTGAACGGGTTGGGACCCATTTTCACGATCATGTCCATGAACTCGTCGATCATGGCGGGCACGGTGTCGTATTCGTCGATGGCCACCTGGAGCTGGTCGACGCGCTCGGGCTCCACGCCCAGGCGCTTGAGCGACTCGGAGATGTTCTCCTTGCGGCGGTTGCACAGTTCCGAGCCCTTGACGAAGTGGCACTGGTAGTCGTCGCCGAACTTGCAGCCCAGGAGCATCACGCCGTCGATGCCCTTGGACATGGCGTCTGCCACCCAGATGGCGTTCACGGAACCCAGGCAGCGCACCGGAATCACGCGCACGTAGGGGCTCCAGGACTTGCCGCGAAGCGCCGCCATGTCCAGAGCCGGGTAGGCGTCGTTCTCGCAGGCCAGGATGAGCACGCGCGGGCCGCCCACATCCATCTTGGGGGGCACCTGCATTTCGCGGATCATGGTGCCGATCATGTCGATGTTGTAGTTGTCGAAGCTGATGACGCGTTCGGGGCAGGCGCCCATGCACGTGCCGCAGCGGCGGCAACGTGTGGGATTGGGCATCGGGGTGCCCTTGGGATCGTCATCGAGCGCGCCGAACGGGCACTCCTCGGTGCAGCGCTTGCACTGGGTGCAGCGCACGAAGTTGAACACCGGGAAGCTGCGGTCCCCCGAGCGCGGGTGCACGGCTACGCCGCGGTTGGCGCTGGCGACGCACTGGATTGCCTTGAGGGCCGCGCCCATGGCGTCTTCGCTGGCCAGGGCCAGGCCCATGGGCTGGCGGACGCCGCCGGCGGCGTAGATGCCGGTGCGACGGGTTTCGTAGGGGAAGCAGATGTAGTTGGAGTCTGCGTACCCCTCGAAGAGGTTCAGGTCCGGGAAGGCCAGACCCTGGCGGTATTCGAGGTTGATGGTGGGGGCGTGGGCCGTGGTGGGCACCATGGCCGTGGGCAGCACCACCAAGTCTGCCTCGATCTCCACGGCCTCGCCCAGCAGGGTGTCGGTCATGGAGAGGATCACCGTGTCGGCGGGACCGGGCTTCACGGCCTCGATCTGGGCCTTGGAGAGCATGATCCCGGGGTTGTCCTGGGCGGCCTTGTAGTAGCGCTCGTTGATGCCGGGGACCATCATGTGGTCGTAGAAGATGTAGGCGGCAGCCTCGGGGTTCTTCTCGACCACGTAGTTGGCCTGCTTGAGCGCCACCAGCGACGACAACTCGGAGGACAGGGCCAGATGGCGCTGGCTCTCCAGGTCGCAGAAGGTCGGCTCGGCAGGGGCTTCCTCGCCCTCGGCGGGCTTGGCTTCTGCGGGAGCGTCGCACTCGACCGTCACGTCGGCCGGGCAGGCCTGGGTGGTGCACTTGTTGGTGTTGAGCAGGAAGGCCACGCGGCCGGGCGCCTGGCCGTCGCTGGGGCGCACGATGGAGCCGGCCTTGGCCATGGCTTCCAGCTCGGCCGTGGTGATCACGTTCTTGAGCTGGCCGTAGCCCAGGGGGGCCAGGTACTTGGTGTCGCCCTTGTCCCAGCCGGTGGCAAGCACCACCGCGCCGATGTCCAGGGTCTGCCCGTTGGAGAGCTGGGCCTTGTACTGGGCCGGGGCACCCGAGAGCTTCTCCAGAGTGGTGGAGGTGAAAACCGTGACCTTGCCCGTGTCGTTCATCTGCTTGATGAGCTTTTCCAGGCCCGGGTCCACCGACTCGGTGTAGGGGTAGCTCAGGGGGAAGGACTTCCACATCCCGGCGACCTTGCCGCCGAGGGTGTCGGCCTTTTCCACCAGCACCACGTCGTAGCCCAGGGAGGCCGCGGCGGTGGCCGCCTGGATGCCGGTCCAGCCGCCGCCCAGGACCAGGATGGTCTTGAAGGCCTCGACGGCCTCGGGCGCGGGGATCTTGGACTTGGTCATCTTGGCCACGCCCATGAGCGTGTACTCGTTGCAGATGATCTGGATGTCGTCGATGCCCTTGGCCTTTTCAAGCGCCCCGGTGGCCTTGTTGAAGCTCCAGACGGCCTGCTCGCGCAGGTTGACGCGCTCCACCTGGACCGCGTCGCCGAACTGGAGCACATCCCACTTGGACCTGGGGGTGCAGGCGGCCAGGACCACGCCGTCCAGACCGGATTCGGCCACAGCCTTCTTCACGGCCTCGACGCCCTCGGGCGAGCAGAGCACGGGGGTTTTTTCGATGACCGGGCACTGCGGCTGGTACTTGTTCTTCACCGCGGCGCACACGGCGTCCAGATCGACGGACTCGCCGATGCCGCAGCCGCCGCAGACGTAAACGCCTATTTTCTCGGCCATGAATCTCTACCTCCCCGCAACCGTTTGAATGGCCTTGAGCGCCGCGCCGGTGGCCGACTGGGCCGAGCGCATGACGTCCAAGGGCAGCTTGGCGCAGCCCGTGGCGATGACGCCCGAGCCGTCCGAGCCGATGAAAAAGCCTTCCTCGTCCCGGGGCGCGTTCACGGCCACGTTCTCGCCGCTGGTGGAGGGCTGCATGCCGGTGGCCAGGACCACCAGGTCGAACTCTTCCACGCTCTTGATGCCGGTTTCAACGTTCTCGACCGTGCAGAGAACCTTGCCGCCGGAGGTCTCGGTGATGGCGGCAACCTTGCCCTTGACCAGTGAGAGCTTGGGATCGGCGGAGACTTTTTCCAGGAACTTCTGGTAGCGGCCAGGAGTGCGCAGGTCGATATAGAAGATGGAGACCAGCGCCTCGGGCACGCGCTCGCGAACATAAGTGGCCTGCTTGAGGCTGGCCATGCAGCAGATGTAGGAGCAGTAGTTCAGGTGGTTCTCGTCGCGCGAACCGGCGCACTGGACGAAAGCCACCCGCTTGGGAGCAGCCTTGTCGCTGGGGCGCAGGAGCAGGCCTCCGGTGGGGCCGTTGGGCGCGCAGAGACGCTCCATCTGCATGTTGGAGATAACGTTCTTGAGCTTGCCTGCGCCCAGGTTTTCCAGCTTGGACATGTCGTAGGGCTTCCAACCGGTGGCCTCGACGATGGCGCCCACCTTGAAGGTGACGGTGCGCTCCTTGTCGGCCAGGTCGATCGCGCCGTACTTGCAGGAAGCCTCGATCTTCTTGCCCTCGGCCTCGGAGCAGCGGTTCTTTTCGAACACGTAGCGCATCGGGAAGGCAAAGATGTTAGGACGGAAGGCCACCTTGCGCTGGCCCATGCCCAGGTCGAACTCGCAGGGCACCTTGGTCTCGGCGGCCTCGGCGCAGTCGCCGCAGGCGGTGCACTTCTCGTTGACGTAGCGCGGCCGCACGGTGACGGTCACGTCGAAGTCGCCGGCCTTGCCGGAGACCTTCACCACCTCGGCCATGGTGAGCACCTTGACCTTGGGGTTGTTGCGGATGCGCTGGAACTGGATTTCAAGACCGCACGAGGGCGGGCAGAGTTTGGGGAAATACTGGTTGAGCTGAGCAACCCTTCCCCCCAGGTACGGGTTCTTCTCCACGAGGATGACCTCGTAGCCCATTTCGGCGGCCTCGAGGGCAGCGGTGATGCCGCTGAAACCCCCTCCTGCCACCAGAATCGCGTTGCCAGACATTGACACCTCCCTGCTCGGATTTGACCTCTCACGGTCAAACGGCCTGATCCGGGACGCCTGGCCCCGGCGCGCCCCGGATCAGACCGTTTGCAGACAAACGGCCGGCTTCCGGCTGGAAAACGGCCGCGGGCTTTCGCCCGCGGCCGTGCTTGGTCCGAACCCTACTGGGCGTCGGGGATGATCTGGATGTAGGGACGCTTGAAGATCTTGGTCTCCCTGGTGGCAGGGTCGTACTTCGAGTTGACGAAGCACTTCCACTTGCTGTCGTCCAGGCCGGGGAAGTCGCCGCGGTAGTAGAAGCCGGGGTAGCGGGACTCCTCGCGGAAGGCGATGTGCTGCATGTGCAGGCGCACGGTCCACAGGCGGTGGAACTGCTCCCAGCAGCGCATCAGTTCGTGCAGGTCGCGGGCGGCCAGCTTCTTGGAGTCCTCTTCCAGCATGGCCAGCAGCTTGAAGCCGGTGCCCAGCAGGGAAGCGGAGGTGGTGTACAGGGTGCCAACGCCACCGCCGTATTCATCGGTGCACTTGATGAGGCGCATCATGAAGTTCTTGGGCGAGATGAAGTTGGGGTTGATGACGGGGTCGGTGGACACGCCCTTGAACTGCTCGAAGGTGTACCAGGGCTGGTAGATTTCCTTCTTCAGTTCGTCGGCCTTGGCGGCGATGGAGGGCTTGTAGTCCTTGTGGTCCACGCACCAGCGCACCATCTGCTTGCCGACGATGCGGCCTTCAGCGTGCGAACCGGACGAGAACTTGTGGCCGGAGGCGCCCACGCCGTCGGCGCAGGTCCAGAGGCCGTTCACGGTGGTCATGCGGTTGTAGACCTTGCCGTTGTCGGCGCGGACCTTGTACTCCTCGGGAACCCAGTCCTCGTCGGGACCGGAGGCCCAGATGCCGCAGCAGCCGGAGTGCGAACCGAGCAGGTAGGGCTCGGTGGGCATGATCTCGGAGCCGGACTTCTCGGGCTCGATGTTCATGGCGGCCCACAGGTTGGCCTGGCCCACGCACATGTCGAGGAAGTCTTCCCAGGCCTCGCTCTCGAGGTGCTTCTGCTGCTCGGGAGTCATGGTGGCGAAGGTAGCCTGCAGGGCGCCCGCGGTGTCCATGTAGATGGGGCCGCGGCCGGCGCGCATTTCGGCGAGCATCATGTGGTTACGCAGGCAGGTCGGGATGATGTGACCCTTGGCGTAGCCGCGATCCTCGTAGGGCTTCAGCATGGCGCGGTTGGTGGAGCAGTAGTCTTCGCCCTTGGAGTTGGTCGCCTTGGCCTTGAAGAGCAGGAACCAGGCGCCGACCGGTCCGTAGCCGTCCTTGAAGCGGGCGGGCACGAAGCGGTTTTCCATCATGGTCATCTCAGCGCCGGCCTGAGCGCACATGGTGTAGGTGGAACCGGCGTTCCACACGGGGTACCAGGCGCGGCCGAGGCCTTCACCGGTGGAGCGGGGCTTGTACACGTTCACCGCGCCGCCGCAGGCCACGACCATGGCGTTGCAGGTGAAGATGGTCACCTTGTTTTCGCGGGTGGAGAAGCCAACGGCGCCGGCGATGCGGTTGGGCTCCTTGGTGTCGTTGAGCAGCTTCACGATGAAGAGGCGCTCGATGTAACGGTCCTGGCCCAGGGCGTTCTTGGCCGCTTCGGCCACGATGCACTTGTAGGACTCGCCGTTGATCATGATCTGCCAGCGGCCGGAGCGGACGGGGTCGGCGCCGGTGCGCAGGGAGACGCCGGCGGCCTTGGACTGGGCGCCATCGAGGTTGTGGCCGTGGGCGTCCTTGGTCCAGCAGGGCAGGCCCCACTCTTCGAACAGGTGGACGGAGTCGTCGACGTGGCGGCCCAGGTCGAAGATCAGGTCTTCGCGGACGAGGCCCATCAGGTCGGTGCGGACCATGCGGACGTAGTCGTCGGCGTTGTTCTTGCCCAGGTAGGTGTTGATGGCGGAGAGGCCCTGGGCCACGGCGCCGGAGCGCTCCATGGAGGCCTTGTCCACCAGCATGATGGACAGGTTGCCGCCGACCTTGTCGGCCCAGCGCACGGCCTCGAAGGCCGCGCCGCAGTTGCCCATGCCGCCGCCGACCATCAGGATGTCGACGTACTTTTCTTCAACGACAGGTTCGGCGAGAGCGACGCCCTTCGCCTCTTCTTTCATCGGAATACGGGGCATTGATGTGCTCCTTATATTCTGTGGTTTCGCGCGAAGTGCCGCTTATTTGCAGAAGCCGTCCAGCCAGCACTGCTCGGTGCCCGCATCGGCGATCTCGAACTTCTTGCCGAGAACCGCCTGGGGCTTGGCCAGGGGGCCGGACTCGGTGAAGAGCAGTTCGTCATCCAGGTTGCCGGGCTCGGGCTTGCCCTCGTAGGGCTTGATCGAACCTTCGGGAGTGGTGCGGATGGGGAACTTGAAGCGCTTCACGTTGCCGTTGCGGAACTTCACGGTCCACATGATGGAGTCGGCCGAACGCATGGGGATGGACGTGCCGCCCATGGGAGCGAAGTCGGCGTAGGGCCTGGCCTCGATGGCGCCCTGGGGGCAGATCTTCACGCAGGAGTAGCACTCCCAGCAAGCCTCGGGCTCCTGGTTGTAAGCCCGCATTTCGGCCGGATCGAGGATCATCAGGTCGTTGGGGCAAATGTACATGCAGGCGGTCTTCTCGCCGCCCTTGCATCCGTCACATTTGCTAGGATCGACAAAGGTAGGCATACCACGTCCTCCACGCTAGTTGATGGTTGATTCCCTGTTCGCTGCCAACAAAAACGCTCTCGCCTGCCGCACCCCGAAGGGGAAAAAGACGCCCGGCCGGACGGTGACGTCGGGGCCGGGCAGAACTTCAAACCGGATCAGGCGCGGACACGGAGGACGCGGGACAAGCGCGCAAGCGAACGATTTCACGAACCCTCATGCTGCTTCCCCCACCCACCGTTAACCTCCTGGTTCAAGCCACCCGGACGAGCGGCTTGTGAGGAATGTAACGAGACACCCAGCCGACGTCAAGCCGAAAGTGAAATATATTACAAAAGGCCTAAGCTGCTGATTATATTGAGAAACCTAGTCGGCCGGTTCGCCGAAATTCTCACCGGAAGGATTGCCCGCATCCCATACCACCCCCCACAACCCATGGCAAGAGGCAAGGCGAAACTTTCCACGAATCCTTGCTTTCCGCACCGTTTGACGCCATAAAAACCGCGTGAAACTTCCCTCGCGCGACGCACCCCCGGGCCTGGCCAGGCTCCAGGCTCTTCTGGACGCCGCCGTGGACGCCATCGTCATCGTCGGAGAAGACCACCTCATCAAAGACTTCTCCCGAGCCGCCTCCAAGCTCTTCGGCTACGACAGGCAGGAGATTCTGGGCCAGGCCGCGGACGTGCTCATGCCGGAGCCCTTCCGCTCGGCCCATGCCGGATACCTCCGGCGCTACCTCGAATCCGGCGAACCGCGCGTCATCGGCCTGGGGCGCGAAGTGCCGGCCCTGCGCAAGGACGGCACCACCTTCCCCGCCTACCTCTCCGTGGGCGAGGGAACTGAAGATGGCAGGCGCTTCTTCGTAGGCATCCTTCACGACCTCTCCCGCGAGAAGGAGGCCTTCCGCCGCGTGCGCGACCTGGCCTCCCTGGTAGACTCCACCGGCGACGCCGTGACGGGCGAGAACAACGCGGGGGTGGTCACCTACTGGAACAAGGGCGCCGCCGAACTTTTCGGCCACACCGCCGCCGAGGCTTTAGGACGCGACCTGGCCGAACTGCTCGTCCCCCCCGAACGCAGGGCGGAGTTCTCCACCCTGCGCGAGCGCCTGCGCGAAGGCGAGGGCCCCCTGCGGGTGGAGACCGAACGCCTGGACAAGACGGGCAAGCGGCTCATCGTCTCCCTGACCCTCTCCCCCATCCGGGACGCCGAGGGCCGCGTGGCGGGGGCGTCCACCATCGCCCGCGACGTGACCGCCCGGCGCACCGCCGAGCGCGCCGAGGCCCTGGCCCGGCGCGCCGCCGAGGAGGCCAACCGCGTCAAGGGCGATTTCCTCTCCATCGTTTCCCACGAACTGCGCACGCCTCTCACCGTGATCCTGGGCAACATCGCCCTGCTCACCGACGGCGGCAACATGCCCGGCCCCGAGGTGGCCGCCTCCATCGCCCAGGACATAGAGGACAGCGCCAACAGGCTCCTGGGGCTGATCAACGACCTTCTGGACATCTCCGACATGGAGGCCGGGCAGGCCAGGCTGCGCGTCTCCCCCGCGCAGGCCGACGAACTGGTGCGCGAGGCCGTGCTCGCCGCCCTGGAGAAGGCCGACGAAAAGGGCCTGGCCCTCACCTTCGAGGCCGCCCCCCTGGAGATCGCCGCCGACCCGCTGCGCCTGAAGCAGGCCCTGTCCAACCTGGTGGACAACGCCATCAAGTTCACGCCCTCGGGTTCCGTGTTCGTGGGGGTTTCGCGCGCGGGCAACTGCGCCCTTTTCGAGGTCACGGACACGGGGCCGGGCATCCCCGACGACCAGACCGCGCGCATCTTCGACGCCTTCCACCAGGCCGACACCTCCCACACCCGCGCCGCCCAGGGCGCCGGCCTGGGCCTGACCATCGTGCGCCGCATCGTGGAGCTGCACGGCGGCGTGGTGAACGTGCAAAGCGAACCCGGAAAGGGGAGCAGCTTCTACATGGCCATCCCCCTCGCCCCGCCGCCCGAAGCGGCGGCCTCCACCCCGGCGAGCCTGACGGACCCGCGCGACTAGCCCGGCGCACACGCCCTCTTCCCTTCAGGGCGCGACTCGTCTATCCAAGGTGTGAATCGCCAAAGGATCCCGACAAACCGCCCCCATGCAAAACGACCGCACGGACGCCCCATCCCACGCCCTGCCCCCGGCCATGCTTTGGGCCATGGGGCTCTCCACCGTGGGCGTCTGCGTTGCCTCGGGCCTGCACCTCACGCTGGACCACCAGCGCGTCCTGGGCTGGAGCCTGGCGGGCGCGCTCTACCTCATGAGCCTGGCGGAGCCGCGCCTGGGCATGGTCTTCCGGGTGTTCTTCCTTGCCCTGGGAGTTTTCATCTCCCTGCGCTACATGGTGTTTCGCACCACGGAGACGCTCATTTTCACCGGCCCCGCCGATTTCGCGTGCATGATGCTGCTCTATCTCTCGGAGCTCTACGGTGTGGTCATTCATTTCCTGGGGATGTTCGTCAACGTCTGGCGGCTGGACAGAAAACCCGCCCCCCTGCCCGAGGACCAGGCCCTCTGGCCCACCGTGGACATCTTCATCCCCACCTACAACGAGCCCGACGACGTGATCTTCCTCACGGCCCAGGCCTGCGCCCTCATCGACTACCCCCGCGAGAAGCTCGCCATCTACATCCTCGACGACGGCGGAACCCTGGCCAAGCAGAGCAACCCCGACCCCGCCGCCGCCTGGGAGGCCCGAGACCGCTCCGAGCGACTGCGCCGCATGTGCGACGACCTGGGCATCCGTTACCTCACCCGCGAGCGCAACCTCAAGGCCAAGGCCGGCAACATCAACTCGGCCTTCATGGGCCACTCCTACGAGAGCGCCGCCCCGGGACCGGACGGCGAACTCGTGCCCTGCGCCCCCGTGCGCACCACCGGGGAACTCATCCTCATTCTCGACTGCGACCACGTGCCCACCCGCGACATCCTGCGCAACACGGTGGGTTTCTTCCTCAAGGACCCAAAGCTCTTCCTGGTGCAGACCCCCCACTATTTCCTCAACCCCACCCCCGTGGAGAAAAACCTGCAGACCGCCCAGGACTCCCCCGGCGAGAACGAGATGTTCTACGGCGCCGTGCAGTTGGGGCTGGACTTCTGGAACGCCTCCTTCTTCTGCGGATCGGCCGCCGTGCTGCGCCGGTCCATCCTGGAACCCCAGGGAGGCATCTCGGGCGAGACCATCACCGAGGACGCCGAGACCGCCCTGGGGCTGCACGCCAAGGGCTTCAACTCCGTCTACATCAACAAGCCCATGATCTCCGGGCTCTCGCCCGAAACCTTCGCGGACTTCATCCTCCAGCGCTCCCGCTGGGCCCAGGGAATGACGCAGATCTTCCTGCTCAAGAACCCCCTGATGCAGAAGGGGCTCACCTTCGAGCAGAAGCTCTGCTACTTCAACTCCTGCTTCTTCTGGTTCTTCGGCGTGGCGCGCTTCTTTTTCTTCATCTCGCCCTTTCTCTACCTTTGCCTGGGCCTGCGCGTGTACAACGCCTCCATGAGCCAGATCGTGGCCTACGCCCTGCCCCACCTGCTGGCCAGCTACGTGATCTCCAACAACCTCTTCGGGCAGGTGCGCCATCCCTTCTTCTCCGAACTCTTCGAGACCATCCAGAGCTTCTACCTGCTCCCGGCCATCCTGGCCGTGGCGCTCAACCCCCGCAAGCCCAGCTTCAAGGTGACTCCAAAGGGCGTCGCCCTGGAGACGGATTTCCTCTCGCACCTCTCCGCGCCCTTCTATTTCATGCTTCTGGTGTGCCTCTTCTCCTTCCTCTTCGGCGTCTACCGATGGACCGCCTACCCCATGGAGCGCGACGCCATCATCGTCACCGTGGCCTGGAACTTCTTCAACCTCATGATGCTCATGCTCTGCCTGGGCGTGGTCTGGGAGAAGCGTCAGATCAGGCGCTTCCACCGTTTTCGCGCCAAGGGCCTCGTCATGCTGGGAGACCCCGACTCCCCCGACTGGACCCCCACGGCCCTCTACGACCTCTCCCTCCTGGGCATGGGCATGCTCCTGGCCGACGCCTCGCCCTACGCCATCGGGGACAAGCTCACCGCCCAGGCCACCGACTCCTACGGGCACGCCTACACCTTCCGCCTGCGCATCGAACGCATCTTCCCCTGGGGCGGCATGCACTACGTGGGCACCCAGTTCATCATCCCCGACGACGAGGCCATGGCCTCCGTGGTGGCCTACGTCCACGGCGACTCGGCGCGCTTCGCCCACTTCGCACGCAGCCTCTTCAACAAGCGCGTGGGGCTCCTCACGGGCTTCTACTACCTCATCGCCAAGAGCTTCCTGGGAACCGTCCAGAACATCCAGGGCATCCGCCGCATGATGGCGCGCCTGGCCAGGGACCTGGCCACGCGCGCCCTTGGCGTCGTCCTGCCCCAGACCGCACGGAGAGAACCATGATCCGCCCCCTCTTGCTGGCCCTGGCGCTCCTCGCCATCGCGCCCCTCCAGGCCGCCGCCGCGCCCGCCGACACCCCGGCGAACCTCGCGTCCGCCGCCGTGCCCGACCCCGTGCGCAACCCCGACGGATCCTTCACCGTGAAACTCCCCCTCACGAGCCTCTCGCCCGTGCGCAACGTCACCCTGCGGGGCGTCTCGGCGGCCTTCTCCTTCACCCTCCCCGTGCCCGAACGCTGGGAGGTGAAACGCGCCGCGCTCACCTTCGGCTACGTGAACTCCTCCTCGCTCCTGCCCCGGCTCTCCCGGCTCACCTTCGCCGTCTCCGGCAAGACCCTGGCCCAGATCGAACTGCGCCCCGAATCGCCCAAGGGACGCGTGGAAATCCCCATCCCCGGCGCGCTCCTGCCCACCGGCTACAACGAATGCTCCTTCCTGGCCGTGCAGAGCTACACCGAGGAGTTCTGCGAATACCCCCAGCACCAATCCCTGTGGACCACCCTGGAACTGGACCAGGCCACCGTGGAGGTCACCTACGCCCTCAAGCCGGTGCCGCAGCGCCTCTCGGCCGTGGCCGACTTCCTCTTCGATCCCCGCTCCTTCCTGGGCGCGGAGGTCCACGTGGCCGTGGCCGAGGTCTCCGAGCAGACCGTGAAGCAGGCCGCCCTGGCCGCCTCGGGCGTGGCCCTGCGAATGGACTACCAGGCCGCGCGCGTCACCGTGTCCGACCGCCTCCGGCCCGGATGCGACAACATCGTCATCGGCGACGCCACCTTCGCCCAGCGCCTGCTGGGCGCGACCGCCCCCAGGCCCGGCGAATCGGCCATGGCCATCCTGCCCGGACCGCCCAGGCCCGGAACGAGCGTCCCGGACCCGGACACCGCCGTGATCCTGCTCACCGGCAATCCCGAGGGCGTCCAGAAGGCCGTGCGCGCCTTCAGCTACCTCTCCTTCCCTTTCCCCGACACCCCGACGGCCGACATCTCCAAGGTGGCGGACCCCGCGCCCGCCATGCTCGAGGCAGCCCGCAACGTGAGCCCGGACAAGGAATACAGCCTGCGCGCCCTGGGCTTCGCCACGCGCACCTTCCGCACCGACCAGGCCCGCGCCACGCCCGTGGACATCCCTTTCACCCTGTCCTCCGGGCTCGACCTCAACCCCAACGCCTACGTGGCCCTCTCCCTGCACATGGCCTACGCTCCCGGGATGCGCGAGGACTCCGTGCTCACCATCCACATCAACGGCATCTACGTGGGCGGCGTGCACCTGGCCGACGTGAAGGGCGGCACCTTCCTGGACTACCGCGTCAACCTGCCCGTGTTCGCCATGCACAAGGGGGCCAACACGCTCACCCTCACCCCGGTGCTCAACCCCCTCAAGACCAATCTCTGCGAGTTCTATCAGTCCGAGAACCTGCTGCTCACCCTCTACGACGACTCCACCCTCACCTTCCCGGACCTGCCCCTCTTCGTGAGGCTGCCCGACCTCGCCCTCCTCTACCAGGACGCCTTCCCCTACGCCCGCTGGGCCGACCTGCGCGGCTCCACCCTGCTTTTGGGCGACAAGTCCCCCGAGACGGTGCGCGCCGCCGTGAACCTGACCGCCCAGGCCGCCCAGCGCACCGGCCTCCCCCCCCTCGGCCTGGACGTGAGCTTCGGCCCCGAGGCCAAGGGCAACGTGCTCGCCGTCGGCCCCGTGGACTCCCTGCCCAAGCCCCTTGTGAGCGCCGCGCCCTTCTCCCTGCTCCCCCAGGGAGCGCGACCCTATCCCCAGATGCCCCGGCCCAAGGCCCGCGCGGACGATGCAGCCTCCCACAAGGCCCCCCTCTGGGCCAAATACCTGCCCTTCCTCTGGGAGCCGGAACGCAAGCACATGGAAGTGACCAGCTCCCTCTGGGCCGACGTGCGCACCGGCGCGTCCCTCACCCCTGGCAAGGGCGTGGTGACCCAGTTCAAGGCCCCCGGCTCCACCGAAGACACCGTGACCCTCTTCACCGGCGCGACCCCCGCCGACGTGGCCGCACTGGCCTCCAGGCTCTGGGAGCCCGCCGTGCGCTCCAAGCTCGACGGCGACATGGCCATGGTGGACCTCGCCTCGGTCCAGCCCAAGGCCGTGACCCTGGACGTGGGCGAGAGCTACTACATCGGCAGGATCGGCGTGTCGCCCAAGCTCACCATCCTGGTGAACACCTATCCCTGGATTTCCCTGGGCGTGGTGGCCGGGCTGCTCGCGCTGTTCGCCTACGCCTCCTGGCGCGTGCTCAGGGTCTTCCGCGCCCGGCGCGGATGATGACGCGGCCCCGTCGGCACGAACCCCCTGCCGGGAAGGAACGCCTGTCCTCGCGGGCTCTCCCCGTGCGGTGCGCAGTGCCGGATTCCCGGCCGTCCGCCGCGAAACGCGAAAGGCTCCGGACGCGGCAACGTCCGGAGCCCGCAAGCTCGCACGGTTCGCGGTCGACGGCCCGTCAGGGTTTGGCCTGGGACGTTTGCGGCCAGCCCCAGCCGACCGCGAGGGCCTCCTGGAGGCGCTTGGCCACCAGCTCGTTGGCCTCGTCGGTGAAGTGGCAGTCGTCGGTGAAGAGCTCCTGGCGCGCGGCGAAGAAGTTCGCCAGATTCAGGTACACCGCGCCCGACCGGCGCTCGGCCTGCCAGGCGGCGAAGGCCTTCCCGGCCTGGCAGTAGAAATAGTCCCGCGAGCCCAGCTCGTTGCTGATGCGGTCCGAGAGCGAGCACACGGCCGGGTCGAAACCCTTCAGAGGCTGCAGGCAGGCCACGTAGCGGATGCCGAAGGCCTGGCAGATGGACGCCATCCGGCCCACGTTGGCAAGGTAGTTCTCCAGCGCCGCCTGCACGCGGTCCGGCCGCGTGTTGGCCATCTCGGCCTTCACGGGCGGGTAGTAGGACGGGGCCATCTGGTTCATGTGCTTGCTGGACTCGGCCCCCAGGTCGTCCCAGCGCATGGGGGGCCAGCCCACCCGGCCGTTGTAGTACATGGCGTGGTGGATGTCGTTGAAGCCGTCGAAGGAGACGAGCACGTCGATCTTCTGCTCCAGAAGGTCCTGGACCAGGATGGCGAGCTCCTGGTTGGAAATAAAGGAGAGGGTGCTGGCGTTCACATAGTCCGCCCTCAGGCCCGACTCGCCCAGCAGACGGGCCAGCCGCGCAACGATGGCGTCGTCGTTGGTGGTGCCCTGGAAGGCCACCGACCCGCCCACCATGGCCACCCGGGGACGCTCCTTGACCGGCGGCAACTCCGGCGAGCGCTGGCCCAGCGAATTGGTGGCGATGCGCAGCGGCCCTGTGGACGAACGGGCCTCCACCGACGGAGACGGCTTGAACCCTGCGTAGGGATGCGGACGCCGGTAGTCGAACTCGTCGAGCCCCACGCTGCGCGGCCCCCCGGCGTCCTGTCGCTCGGGAGTCTTGGCCTCGGCCATCTGGCGAAGGAACTCGGAGGACTGCTTCTTGTACACCACCACCTGGTATCGCGACAAAAACAACGCCGCCGCTCCAGCCACCACGGCAGCATTCAGGATGACGATGAACGCCCAGAACAGGTACTTTTTCATTTCAGGGACTCTTCGCGCCCTCCGGCGCACGGTTGATGCCATCGTACAAGCAGCGCAGCCTCTACCAGAGCAACACCGCGCAGGCAATCCGCTGCGCCGCGCCCTGGCCCTGGCGGGGGCCGTCACGCTCGCGGCCGCAACCGCCCACGCCCAGCCAACCGTGATCCGGGACCCCGCACCCGACCGCGCCGTCCGCGCCCCCCTGGATCAAAAAGCAACTCCAGCTCCCGGCAGCCCCGAGGCCACCGTCCAGCGCGACGCCTCCGGCACCCTCGTCTCACCCTACGAACCAGCGCCCCCCAGCACCGCCATGGGGCGAAACAAGGGACGCGCCTCCATCCCCCTGGACATGGAAAACATCAACCAGGGCTGGGAAAACCTCAACGCCGGACAACCCGCCGACGCCCTGGCGCTCTTCGCGAAATCACAACGCTCCAAGGACCAGGGCCTCGCCTCCGAAGCCACCCTGGGCTCGGCATACGCCCTCTGGCGGCTCGGTCGCGAAACCCAAGCCGCCGACACCTTCAAAACCCTCGTGGACGCAGGATTCCGCCTCCCCGAGACACTCCCCAACCTGCTCTTCCTCCTCCACAAACGCGGAGGCCCCAAAGCCGTGGAACCCTACCTGCACCTCCTGCCGGAAGAGGACCGCGCCCGCTGGCGAAAGTAAGGTGCGCGCGCAGGGGCGGACAGACCCCGGACACGACGGCATACCCGGTGAAGCCCGCGAAGCAATTGCGGGGTCTGGGGGGATC
>NZ_JBZVFJ010000036.1:0-27372 GCF_058402725.1 Fundidesulfovibrio sp.
GGCCCCCGCGTTCTGGGGCATCGCCCTCTTCCGCTGGGACATCAACGTGCGCGAATCCGCCGTGATCGGCCTGGTGGGCGCGGGCGGCATCGGCGTCTCCCTGGAAAACGCCATGAACATGTTCCGCTGGACCCAGGTGTCGCTGGTGCTCCTGTGCATCTTCGCCGTGGTGGTGCTGGCGGAGCTCTTCGTCACCAAGATCCGCGAACGCATGATCTGAGGCCGCCATGCTCCCGCTCAGCCGGATGCCCGCCGAAACGCGGCGGGCCGTGCGCTTCGTGCTCACCGACATCGACGACACCCTCACCACCGAGGGCCGCCTGCCCGGCGTCGCCTACCAGGCCCTCGAGGACCTGCGCGGGGCCGGGCTGGTGGTGGTCCCCATCACCGGCCGCCCGGCAGGCTGGTGCGACCACATCGCCCGCATGTGGCCCGTGGACGGCGTGGTGGGCGAGAACGGGGCCTTCTACTTCCGCTACGACCCCGCCGCCCGGCGCATGATCCGCCGCCACCACCGCGACGCCGCCCAGCGCGCCCTGGACGCCCGGGCCCTGGAGCGGCTCAAGGACGAGATCCTGGCCGCCGTGCCCGGGGCCGCCGTCTCCGCCGACCAGGCCTACCGAGAGGCCGACCTGGCCATCGATTTCTGCGAGGACGTGCCCCCCCTGCCCATGGACGAGGTGAAGCGCATCAAGGCCCTCTTCGAGGCCGCCGGGGCCGTGGCCAAGATCAGCTCCATCCACGTCAACGGCTGGTTCGGCGACTACGACAAGCTCACCATGACCCGCCTTTTCTTCCGCGAGGTCCTGGGAGAGGACCTGGACGCCGTGCGCGAGCAGGTGGTCTTCGCCGGGGACTCGCCCAACGACGCCCCCATGTTCGCCTTCTTCCCCAACTCCGTGGGCGTGGCCAACGTGCTGGACCTCAGGGACCACATGGAGGCCCTGCCCGGCTACGTGTCCGGCGCACGCGGAGGCGAAGGCTTCGCGGAACTGGCCCGCGCCCTGGTTTCGACGCGTTGAGCGGGAACCGCCCATCGGCCTGTTGACCCGCGCCCCGAAGCGGCCTATCGCTCGAACATCGTTCCAGGCCCCCAAGCGTCACCGGCAGGCGTTCATGTGCGCGCGGGCAGTGCTTCCGGCCCCGCGCGCTCCGGTCCGGCACCTCCACCCCGGAGGCCCTGATGCACCCGCGCGCCATATCCCTTCTTTCCCTGGCCATGCCCGCCCTGGCCCTCATCGCCCTGGCCCTCATCGCCCTGGCCCTCACCCAGGCCGCGCCCCTGGCGGCCCAGACACCGGCCCGGGGGGACATCCTCCACTCCCCCTCCGGCGAGCTGAAGATCGAGATCAAGCGCATCCCCGAGAAGAATGAGGCCTGGCTGGTCTCGGGACGCGACGGGCAGCGGCGGCTGCTCCACCGCTTCCCGCGCGACCTGGACGCCGTCTTCTCGCCCGACGACAGCCGCATCGCCCTGGTGGACTGGGCCTCCAGCGACCGCGCCGAGGTGCTGGTGTTCGAGCGCCGGAGCGGCCTGGAATACGCCCGTCTCGACGTGGACGTGGACACCCCCGCCTGGAAGGCCTGCGCTCGAAGCTGCGGCGTGTCAGGCCCGGAAGCCTTCGCCAACCGCTACACTGCCGCACTTTCCTGGTCCGGAGACTCCGGGGCGCTGCTCCTGCGCCTGACGGGGATGTTGAACACCTGCGAACTGCTGAGCGGCTATCACTGCGTCTACGATCTCGGCGCGCGCAAGGTGGACCTGGACCTGAAGCGCATGAACAAGGCGGCCCTGGCCAAGCGGCCCTGATCCAGGCCTTGCCCGGACGCGGCAAGGGCGATCGCGCCGCAATCGCTGCTGGTCCCCTGCCCGGGGATATGGCAGGATGCGGATATTCAACGCTCCACACGTGATCACCGGCCAAGGCCCTCTCCTGGAACCGGACGACGGAGCATCGGCATGCGCAAGGTCTCGATCCATCGAATGCTCGCCGGCAGGCTCCTCACCGTGTTCGTCCTTCTGTCGACCGTGGTGTGCGCCTTTGATTATTACTACGAGCTTGAAAAAGTGGACGAGCGCGTCCTGGACCTGGCCCTGAACGAGTCGCGCCATTTCCTCTCCGACGAGGCCCACCGCCTGCACGAGGGCGAGATCGCCCGTCTGGCGGAGGACGCCCGGACCCACCTGGCATCCAGCCCGTTCATGGTCATCGAATTCTACGACGCCCGTCGCAAGCCTCTCGTTGAGGCCACCAAGCCCGAGGCCGCCGCCGTGGAAAAGGCCTTCAACAGGCTCGAACACCAGGACCTCCTGGCGGACTCGCCCCGCTACCGCAAGATCGAGCTCGACGGACGCCTCTACCTGCGCGTGGGCGTCCCGTTGCGCCCGGACGGCGAGCTGACCGGATACTTCGAGGGCATCTACGCCGTGGAGGACGCCGTGCTCGCGGCCATCCGGGAGCAGATGGCCGTCTCGCTGATGAAGGTCGTGGCCGTCGTTTTCGTGACCACCCTGGTGCTCTACCCCGTGGTCCTGGCGCTCAACCGGCGCGTGCTGGACTACGCCGGGGTGCTCCTGGAGGCCAACATCGGCTCGCTGGAATCGCTCGGCAACGCCGTGGCCAAGCGCGACAGCGACACCAGCGACCACAACTACCGGGTGACGCTCCAGGCCATCGCCCTGGGCCAACGCCTGGGGCTGGATCGGCCTGCGCTCCAGGAGTTGGTGAAGGGGGCCTTCCTGCACGACGTGGGCAAGATCGCCATCAGCGACGCCATCCTGCTCAAGCCCGGCAGGCTCACGGAGGAGGAATTCGCCGTCATGCGCACCCATGTGACCCACGGCGTGGACATCCTGCGCGACTATCAGTGGTTGAACGAAGCGGTGCAGGTGGTGGCCTTCCACCACGAGAAGTTCGACGGATCGGGCTATGCTCAGGGCCTCAAGGGCCGCGACATTCCGGCCGCAGCAAGGATCTTCTGCATCGTGGACGTGTTCGACGCCCTGACGTCCCGGCGTCCCTACAAGGAGCCGTTTCCTCTGGATCGCTCCCTGGACATCCTGCGCGAGGGTTCCGGCACGCATTTCGACCCGGAGTTCCTGAAGGCCTTTCTGCTCATCGCCCCGGGCCTGCACGCGGAGTTCCGCTCCCTGGGCGAGTCCGAGTTGCGGCCGCTCTTGCGCGCGCGGGTACGAGAACTGTTCGGAGAATCTGGTCCGGTGAGGTGAGACCGCCCTCGGGAAGCGAGCCCCTTGGCCCACACCCAGGAGGCTTCCGGGCGCGCTGGGAGAAGGGGGCGCAAGACCCTGAGACTGCAGACAAAGTCGGCTTTGCGGCTTTGCGGCTTTGTCAGCAGCCCTGCGCGCAGCGCAGCATGGAGCAGGGCGGCTTTGCCGCCCGTAAGCGGCTCTGGCAAACCCCGTCCTCGGGGTTTGTCATCACGCAGAGGGGCGCAAGCCCCTGTCACCCCGTGCAGACCCTGTCGCGCCCGGCGCGTTTGGCCTCGTAGAGGGCCTTGTCGGCGCGGAGGAGCAGGTCGTCGGCGGTGTCGGCCTCGCGCAGCGTGGCCACGCCCGCGCTCACGGTCTGGGGCCTGCCGCTCTCGTAGGCGCTGCCCTTCACGGCCAGGCGCACGCGTTCGGCCACCACCAGGGCCTCCGGAGTCCCCGTCTCGGGACAGAGGATCAGGAACTCCTCACCGCCCCAGCGGCCCAGCGTGTCCGTGGCGCGCAGACTGTTCTGCGCCGTGCGGGCCACGGACACCAAAATGCGGTCGCCCATGAGGTGGCCCAGGTCGTCGTTGACGGCCTTGAAGCAGTCCAGGTCGAGCATGGCGATGGAAAGCGGGCGGCCGTAGCGTCGGGCGCGCTCCAGCTCACGTGCGAACTGTTCGTTCATCATCAGCCGGTTGGGCAGCCCGGTGAGGGTGTCGGTGAGCGAGCGGCGGGCCAGCTCCTCGTTGTGCTTGCGCAGCCGCCAGTTCCACACCGCCGCCAGGACCAGCAGCGCCGCCGCGCCCGCGCCCAGCCGCCAGAGGAGCGTTTTGCTCACGCCGGTCTGCACGTTGATGGAGACATGCCGGTTGACGATCTGCTCGCGCTCCTGGGGCGTGATGGTGCGGATGGCCCGGTCGAGCACGTCGCGCAGCATGGGGTCCTCTTTGGCCACGCCCATGCGCAACTGGTTGACGTAGCCCGGCAGCTGCCCGGCGATCTTGAGGTTGAAGAGCCCTTCCTTCTTGATGGTGTAGGCCGCCACGATGAGCGAGCGCATGGTCATGTCGGCCTTGCGGTCCGAGACCATGGCGATGGCCTCCTCCTCGGTGTCGGTGACGAGCACGCGCAGGTTGGGGTAGTCGCGGCGGATGCGCTCCTCCATGGCGGTGCCCTTGGGGAAGACGATGGACTCCCCCGTGAGGCCCGCCGGATCGCTGATGAAGGCGTGCTCCTCGCGGGTGATGAACACGTTGGGGTCGCTGAAGAGGGGCTGTGTGAAGACGAGCCACTCCTCGCGCTTGGGGGTCTGGTTGAGGAAGCTCAGGACGCGGCAGCGGCCCTGGCGCGAGGCGTCCAGGGATTCGTCCCAGTCTTTGGTGCGCGTCAACTCGAACTCGATGCCCGCACGGCGGCCCACCAGGGCCACCAGGTCTGCTGCGATGCCCTCGTGCTGCCCCTGGGGGTTGATGCGCTCGAAGGGAACCCAGTCCGGGTCCACGCAGAGGGTCACGCGGCCCAGGGAACGGATGTAGGCCTGCTCCACCTCGGTGTAGACCTGGGCGAGGCAGTCGGCGGGGGCCAGGCAGGTCAGGAGGGCCAGGACCGCCAGGAGCGCGGCGGCGCGCAGGGAGAAGTGGAGAGAGCCACGCCCTCCGGCGGCAAAGCCATTGACCCGGGTGCGTTGCGCCGCGCGCGGGACAAGGGCGAGGAGCACGCGCGCGGCGAGTGAACCTCGCGGCGCGTAAGACAGGGCGCGCGGACAGACCTGTGTGGGCATGATTCCTTGTAGGGGACGGGGGGGAGGGAAGTCAACGAATGGGGATTTTCCACGCCCCACCACACTCCCTGGCAAGTGACCCAAGATACTAACTGTTCAATATCGAATGAATGAAAATTTCACATTTCAGTGCAAAGAAATTTTACAAGCACTCGATACTGTGAAAGGATATACGCCGGAGGAATTATATATGAGCAAACGTGTCCTGTACAACCATGCGGATCCAGTAGTAATCTTCACCAACATATTGAAGTGGCTATTCATTCCGTCCATAATAACCATCATCATATTCCTCATCCTGCTCCTGCGCGAGCCTGATATGATTGCACAAATTCTTAGAATTGACCTAGTTGTCCTGAAACGCGACGCTTCCGTATTGTATGTTCTCGACTTTTTCGTCATCATTTGCCTTGTTCTAGCAGCGTACTACAAACTAAAAAAAAGCGAATTGCTCTTTGAAAGTTCACATGACAAAAATGAATCAACAAAATACTACACATACATTGCCCAAAACCTCGACACCAATGTATTAAAATACAACTGCATAGGTGTTGTTTCGCTTTTTATAATTCTTGTTTCGCTGTATATAATTGTATACTACACGATGAGCACATACGAGTACCAGGTTAAAATAATCAAAGAAATCGTACCTACAGACAAAAGCACGCCAACAATCACCGCAATGTCCACACTGCTAATATCAAGGACGGCACTGATTGCAATATTCTCCATCCTCTTCATCGTCAGTATGCTCAAATTCACTATGGCATCCTTCAATCAGGCCATCATCTACAACCAACGGAAGCACGCCACACTCTACCTGATCCAAGCCACGCTGAACCATGAGAAGGGCATCCCACAGCATAAAATCATGGATGGATTTGAGCTGTGGAACATCAACATTCCAACGGCTCTCACCTCAAGCATCCTGCAAGAAAGTCATTCTGCAACCAAAAACAAGCAGACAGGTCGATTGCTGGACACGATTACCGACGCACTTGATGACTTCATAAAAAAGTACACAGCAAAATAGATTTGCCTGTTTGATCGAATCAAAAGGCGGCCCCTCGCGGGGCCGCCTTTCCATTTCTCACTTTCCTCTCACCGAAGGGCCATCCCTCCGGCCGCCGGGCGGGTATCGCCCCGACGTAACGCGCCTGCCTGCTACCAGGTCTTCTTGCGCTGATCTTCCAGGGCCTTGGCCTGTTCTTCCCAGTCGCTGAAGCCGGCGTGGTAGAGCGAATCGCCCACGGTCTTCTCCCAGTCCCAGGCGGCGTAGATCACCGGCTTGTGGAAGGCCGCGCGGAACTTCTCCAGCTCCTGGCGGTAGAAGCTCTCCTTGGGGGTGTCCAGGTGGTCGCGCAGCTGGCCGGAGAGGCGGGTCTGCTCGCCCTCGTACCATTCGTTCAGGTCCTTGGCGGTGTTGTACTTCTTCAGGATGTGCTCGTACTTGTGCGACTTGAGCAGCTCGTGCAGGCGGTGCAGGTGCTGCTCCGCGATCCAGCCGCCCAGGCGCGACACCGGGATGTTCAGGGCCTCCACGGCGGCCACGTCGAACTTGGTCTGATAGTAGGTGTCGGGCACCACCGAGGCGCTCACGATGCCCGCGATGGACACGAGGCCCCGCAGGATCAGGCTGTTGGACACGCCCTGGCCGCAGAAGCCCACCTTCTTGCCCATCTTCTGTCCGGTGAAGATGGTCACGAGGATGGCCCAGACCACGGCCGGGTCTTCCTCGTCGTAGATGTGCTTGAGGTTCGAGTTGTCGCGGTCGGTGGCCAGCACCATCTGGGTCATGTCGTTGGAGCCGATGGAGAAGCCGTCGAACTCCTGGATGAACTCCTTGGCCAGGATGGCGTTGGAGGGGATTTCGCTCATCATGTGCAGCTTCAGGCCGTCCTCGCCGGAGCGCATGCGGTGCACGCGGGAGAGGTAGCGGCGCATGGAGCGGGCTTCCTCGAGCGTGCGCACGAAGGGCAGCATCATCTGGAGGTTCTTGCCTCCGAAGATGCCCCGGGCCAGCTTGAAGGATTCGATCTCCCAGTCGTGGATGTTGCGCGAGACGCCGCGGTAGCCCAGCATGGGGTTGTCTTCCATGTGCTCGAAGAGCATGCCGCCCACGAGGTTGCGGTACTCGTTGGACTTGAAGTCCGTGGTGCGGTAGATGATGGGCTTGCCGTAGAAGGCCATGGCAAAGAGCGAGAGGTTCTGCGCCAGGGTCTGGACGTAGAGCTCCTTGCCGGTGCGGTAGCCCCGGGAGCGCAACTGCTTGGCGATGCGCCCGGGAAGGGTGCTCACCTCTTCCATTTCGCGCTGGATGCCCACCTGGCGGGCGATCTCGGCGCGCATGGTCTTGATCTTCTCCAGGGTCTCCACGATGAAGGGTTCGGCGGCCACGGCCTGGGCGCGCTCGGCCACGTGGGCCTTCACTTCCATGCGGCGCTTCACGGCGTCGGCGTGGGTGGAGGTGTCGTTGAGCTCCTCCCAGTAGCCCAGGATCACGGCCACGTGGTCGTCCAGGCTCACGGAGGTCTTGAGCACGTCCAGACGGCGGGTGGCGTTGCCCAGGTATTCGTCGAGCTTCTTGTCGAGCTCGCGCAGCTTGCGGTGGATGGCCAGAACCTCGTCGGTGCCGCGCGCGCCCTCGCGCTCGGTGAGATGCTCAAGCTCCTTGGTGAGGCCGGTGACCAGGCCCACGTACTGGCGCAGCTTGAGGTCCATGGGGATGTAGCCCGCGGACATCTGCTCCTTGATCACCTTGGTGAGGCGCTGGTCGTACTCGTGGAGCTTCTTGTCCACCAGCTGGTTGAGCACGCCCTGGTCGTAGGCTTCGAGGGCCATGGGGTGCACGCCGATGTTGCCCAGCATGAACTCGGCGCGCAAAAGGCCCACCTCGAAGTCCGGCATCATGCGCAGGCGCGAGAGGAAGAGCGCCTGGCCCACGTCGGCCAGGATCAGGCCCACCTTGGTCTTGGTTTCGGGCAGCTTGGAGAGGTCCATCTCGCCGCCCACGGCGATGAGGGGCAGCAGGCCCCGGTAGGCCACGCCGCGCGAGCCGTCCACCGTGACCTCCTGGCCGTCCAGGGAGCGCAGCAGTTCGGAGCGCTGGATGCCGATCACCGCCGGGATGCCCAGCTCGCGGGAGGTGATGGCCGCGTGGGAGGTGTCGCCGCCCACGTCGGCCAGGATGGCCGAGGCCACGCGCATGCCGGGCACCATGTCCGGGTCGGTGCGTTCGGCGGCGAGGATGTCGCCCTTGTTGATCTTGTTGAGCTCCAGGGCCGAGCGCAGGAACTTCACCATGCCCTGGCCCGCGCCGCGCGAGGCCCCGTTGCCCTCCAGGATCACCTCGGCGCGCACGAGGGCCTTGGGGTCCACCTCCATGCGGCGCATGAAGATGGTGTCGGGGTGCAGCTCGAACTCCTCGTTCCAGCGGGTCTCGGGGCGGGCCTGCACGAACCAGAGCCGCTCGGACTGGTCGATGCAGAACTCGGTGTCCATGATCATGCCGCCGTAGGCCACGGAGATGGCGCGCACGCCCCGGGCCACCTCTTCGGCCTGGGCCAGGGAGAGCGCCCAGCGGTAGGCCTCCAGCTCGTCCACGGGGACGATCTTGGTGCCGCCGCGCTCGTCGTAGATGATCTTCTTGTCCTTGAAGCCCATGAAGCGGATGACCACCTCGCGGGCGTCCTCGCTCTGGAAGACGAAGAGCTTGTCCGGGGTGACCATGCCGCCCACCACGGCCTCGCCCAGGCCGTAGGAGCAATCGATGGAGACGAGATCCTTGCGGTCGGTGCCGCGGCAGCCGGTGGCGGTGTCGGCGGAGAAGGCCGTGCCGGAGATCACCGGGTTGATCATGCGCATGAGGCACACCGAGAGGGAGGTGTTCTCGATGGCCCATTCCTGCTTGGCCTTCTCGGCGATGGAGTCGTCGCCGGTGCGTTCCGCCAGCTGCACGGCGTCGAGGATGGCCTCGCGGCGGTAGGTCATGGAGCGCAGGTTGTAGGCCGAGGAGCAGTCCCACTGGTAGGCTTCGACCACGCGGTCGTCGCCCACGATGTTCAGGTAAGTGTCCTGGAGGCCGGCGAAGGCCTTCTTGCGGGAGTCCTCACCGGCGGCGGAGGAGCGCACGGCCACGGGCACGTCTTCCAGGCCGGCCTCGCGGCAGATGTCCTGGTAGCCCTCGCGCACGGCCTCGGCCACGTCCAGGGGCAGGTCCACGCAGAGGATGGCCACCTGCACGAGCACGGAGCGCTTGCGCAGCTGGTCGATGCCTTCGGGGGAGGTGGCGAAGCCTTCCACCACGTTGTTCACGAAGGTGCGCAGCTTGATGAGCGTGGCCTTGTCCGGCTCGGTGGCCTTGACCTCCTGCGCCAGGGTGCGCACGAAATGCTTGAGAAACTCGGGGTCCTTGTTGACTTCCTCGCTGGTCCAGTCAACGCGGTTGTATTCGTGGTCGACGGTCTGGCGGATGAGCGCGGCGTTGACCTTGGTCTCGTCCAGGAGCTTGTGGAACGCCAGGGAGGATACGGCCCGGAACTGCGGGGCGCGGATGCCCTGGACCTGGCTGATGATGGCGGTGTTGTAGTTCTTGCCACCCACCACCAGTTCGGCCTCCTCGCCTATGGCCGCGATGTCGGCCCCGGTGAGGATGAGCTTCTTGGTCAGTTCCTTTTTCTCCTTGGCGGGGGCTTTGGGAGCGGCTTTAGCCATTCGTTTCCTCCTGGGAAGTCCGAAGATGCTTGTGCGGCCGGTTCGTCGCGGCTCGCGGGGGGTCGCGCGGGTCACCCGGGGGGCCGCCGCCGGGTCTGGAGCGCGCGGCGGCTGGGTCTCGTCGCGGGGCGGATTTTAGCAGGAAGAGGCGCGAGGGCTCCAGTATTTTCTTTCGGGGCCTTCGCGGGATTCCTGACGCATACATTTCACATTTTCAGCAAAACAGCCCGCTCCCCGTCAGGCCCCGGCCAGGGGCCGGGAATCCAGGCGGAAAGCGGCCGGAGCCGGCATTCCCGGCCCCGGCCGATCGTTAATCCTGCGTGTATTCCATGCCGTAGCCGCACCAGGGGCAGTAGTGGAAATCCTCCGCTCCCAGGGGTTCCTTGCAGCCGGGGCAGGCTTTGCCCACGGGGGCCAGCTCCACCAGGAGCTCGCCCTCCTTCACGGGCACCATTTTCTTGTCCTCGAAGTAGTCGGCGTTCTTGAGCACGCGCTTCACCAGGCCTTCCACCTGGGCGAGCACCGATTTCTCCTGCTTCATCACGGAGATGTTGAACATCGCCTGGCCGGGCTTCACGAAGTCGCCGGGGGAGACGTGCATCACCCAGAGGTCGCCGTTGCAGGGCGCGGCCACATGGAAGGGATTGTTGGGGTCGGCCATGGGCAGGTCCTGCGCGCCCTTGCCGCCCAGGGCCTCGGCCACCTTCACCTGATGGGAGAGGATCTCCGAGTCCAGGACGTAGCGCACCACGCTCATGCCCTGGTGGTCCGGGGCGGAGATGTCGAGCAGCGTGAAGGTGTGGGGCTTGCCGCGCGAGTCCTCGAAGAAGAGCTCCTGTCCGGGTTCCAGACCCTCGAACCACACGTCCAGGGGCAGGAGGTTGGGATCGCCGAACTTGGTGCGGAATTCGATGGTCTTGAGCGCATCGCCCGGATGGTTGAGGTACATCACGAACTCTTCCGGCGTGGGCTCGCGCTGGAGGCGCTTGGCCAGGGCCTTCTCCTCGGAGGGCAGGTCCACGTCCTTGAGCGAGGCCAGGGGCGAGTCGGTGGTGCGTTGTTCGATGGCGGCGCGCCAGTCCGGGCCGAAGGCGGACTCGTACACCCAGTCCGGCGGCCAGCCCAGGGGCAGCTTGCCGTACTTGCCCAGGAGCAGCTGGCGGAAGGCGTCGTTGGCGTCGGCGTAGAGCATGAGCCGGTCGGCCTTGCAGGCCTGGGTGACGCACTCGTCGGGGTGCATGCTGGTGGCGTCGAGCACTTCGAGCATGTCGCGCACGGCGCGCTCCCCGCCGCGCTTGTAGGCCCCGGTGACGGCCAGGAAGGCCGTGTTCCAGGTGATCTGGGAGCCGGGCGTGACGTCGTGGTAGCGCACGATGCGCCGCGTGCCGGCCAGGAACTTGAGCATGTAGGGCAGCAGGTGGATGTAGCCCTGCTTGAGCGCTCCCTCCTGGCTGGAGCTGGTGGCCCCGCCGGGCATGCCGTGCTCCACCACGTCGTAGTCGATGCCCTGGAAGTAGGGGGCGGTGTAGCGGTCGTAGTAGGGCATGACCTGCTTGAGCACGAAGCCGCAGGTGCGGATCATCTCCTTGTTCAGGCTGGTCTTGAGGCCCAGTTCGTCTTCCAGGTAGGCCGCCGTGGAGAGCACCTCGCCCTGGCCGTACCAGCGCACGCTGGCGCCGATGGCCGTGTCCACGATGTGCGCCCCGGCCTTGGCCGCCGCGCCCACGGCGGGCACGAAGAGGCCGTCGGTGTAGTGTCGGTGGTAGTCAACAACCAGGTCGGGGTACTTGTCGCGGATGGCCGCCACGAGGGCCGAGACGAAGCGCGGCGGGCACATGCCGGCCATGTCCTTGAGCGCCAGGATGATGATCTTCGAGACCTTCTTCTTGGAGAGCCCGGCCACCTTGGCGCAGCACTCCAGGATGTCTTCGAGCACGCCCATGTAGTGGTGCACGTCGAAGCCCTTGGCCCAGGAGAGGGAGATGGCGGGCTGGAAGACGTTGCCCTTGGAATTGAGCGCCACCTCCGCGAAGGGCTGCATGTTCTCGATGTGGTTCAGGAAGTCGAAGCAGCGGATGATGTCGTAGTGTTCGCAGATCATCTCGCCGGTCAGGCGCATGAGGTTGCGCGGCTGGGGCTTGTAGCCCAGCACGTTGGTGGAGCGGATGAGTATCTGCTTGCAGGTTTTGGGGGCGAAGCAGTTCCACTGCTCCCCTTCGGTGAAGGGGTAGGTCATGTTGGCCATCATGGCCACGTGGAAGTGCGCGCCGCCGCCGTTCTCCAGGGAGAGGAAGCCGCAGTTGTCCAGATAGGGGCCGATGAGGGCGTCCTCGGCCAGGCGGAAGCGGTTGCCGGAGTTGGACTGGGTGATGTCGCGGGTGGTGGTGTCCACGAAGTGGACGAGCCCCGAGTCGCGGATCTGGTCCAGCAGGGCCTGGCGGTCGCCCCTGGGGTAGGGAGGCTTCCAGGCCTTGCGGTCGAACACGGGCATGGCCGGGGTGAAGCGGCCCAGGCGCTTGTCGGCGCGCCCCCGGTATTCGCCCAGCTGCACGTGGGGGTTGTAGCCCTTGGCGGAGATTTCGCTCACCAGCTTGGAGAGGCGCAGGGCCTCGGGTTCCACGTCGTGGTATTCAAGAAGCTCGGGAGCGGTGGCGATGAAGTTGGTGTCGTAGTCGCCCGAGCGGAAGCGCGGGTGGTTGATCACCTGGAGGTGGAAGGGGATGGTGGTCTTGGGGCCGCCCACGATGTATTCGCGCAGCGCCCTGTCCATGGTGCCCAGCACCTTCTCCCAGGAGCGGCCGTAGGCCATGAGCAGCGCTCCGGCCGAGTCGTACTGGGAGGGGAATTCGTAGCCCGCCGAGATGCAGGAGTCCAGGCGCACGCCGGGGCCGCCGGGCGAGATGTAGCGCGTGATGAGTCCGGCGTTGGGGGTGAAGCCCTGGCGCGGGTCTTCGCAGTTGATGCGCACCTGCACGCACCAGTTGAAGGGCTTGGCGTTGGTCTTGGAGTAGCGCAGCTTCCCGCCGAAGGCCACGGAGATCTGCTCCTCCACCAGGTCGATGCCGTAGCGGCACTCGGTGATGCCGTGCTCCACCTGGAGGCGGGTGTTCACCTCGATGAGGTAAGGGGTGCCGTCGGGCTCCACCAAGAATTCCACGGTGGCGAGGGAGTAATACCCCACGTGCTTGACGAGCTTCTCGGCCCACTCCTTGAGCTGTTCGCGCAGCTCGGCGGTCATGCCCTTCCAGGGGGAGGGGGTGATCTCCACGAGCTTCTGGTGGTTGCGCTGCACGGTGCAGTCGCGCTCGTCCAGGGCCAGGACGTTGCCGTGCTTGTCGGCGACGACCTGGATCTCGATGTGGCGCACGCTGCGCAGGTACTTCTCCACATAGAGGCGCGGGTTGCCGAAGCTGGCCTGGGCCAGCGCCGAGGCCTTGGAGAAGGCTTCCTCCAGCTGTTTGGGCTCGTGCACCACATAGATGCCGCGCCCGCCGCCGCCGCCTTCGGCCTTGAGCATGATGGGGAAGGTGATCTGGCTTGCGATCTCGCGGGCTTCGGGCACGCTCACCGCGCCCTCGGAGCCAGGCACCACGGGGATGCCCAGGTCCTTGGCCACGTTGCGCACGGCCACCTTGTTGCCCAGGAGGTTCATGGCCTCGGAGGTGGGGCCGATGAACACGATGCCGGCCTCGGCGCACTTGGCGGGGAAGGTGTGGTCCTCGGAGGCGAAGCCCCAGCCGGGGTGGATGGCCGCGATGCGCCGGGCCTTGGCCTCGCGGATGATGAGATCGATGTCCAGGTAGGCTCTGGGGTCTTCGCCCAGGAGGATCAGTTCGCGGGCGCCGGCCACGGAGGGGGAGGTCATGTCCACCTTGGTGGCGGTGAGCACGGGCACGGCGTGGAAGCGCTCGCGGATGGAGCGCAGCACCCTGCGGGCCGTGATGCCCCGGTTGGCGACAAGAATCTTCTTGCCCTGGATTTCCTTGAGAACGTCGTTGAAGGTCTTAACGCCCATGGGAGATGTACCTAACCTGGATGCTTGGGCGGTCACCCGTTCAGGCCCGCCAGATGCTGCCGGAGGTGAGAAGCCGTTCGCCCGCCCCGTCGGCGGGCTTGACCCGAAGCGCCCCGTCCGGGGCCAGGCCCAGGATGCGTCCCGTCCAGGGCGGCTCGGAGCCGTCGCGCACGAGAACCTCCTGGCCAAGCCAGCACAGACGCGAGGACGTACGCGCCGCGGCCTGTCCGGGGCTTCCTTGGGAAAGTTCGGCAAGATAGCCTGTTTTCACAAAATCCACAAGAGCGGACCACAGGGACACCGGCGTGGAGGCGACCCCCAGCCCGGCCAGGCTCCCAGCAGGGACAGCATGCCCGTTGCGCAGGAACGAGGGGTCCGGCGCGGCGTGCAGGTTCACCCCGATTCCGGCCAGCGTGACGCCCTTGCGCTCCTCCACGAGCATGCCGCACACCTTGAGGCCGCCACAGACCACGTCGTTGGGCCATTTCAGGCAGGCCTCGACGCCCAGCCCCGCGAGGAACTCGCACGTCAGCCGCCCCAGGATCAGCGGCGTGAGCGTGTCGAAGGCCTGGGGCACGGGCGGGAGCACCAGCGCGCCGTAGACGTTGCCGGGCGGGGAGTCCCACGGGCGGCGGAGCTGACCGCGCCCGGACCACTGCGACACGGCCAGCACGGAATCCCATGCATCGAGCAGTCCGTTTTCGGCCAGCGGGCGCGCCACGTCCAACGACGAGGAACACCGCCCGCAGACCACCACGGTCCCCTCGCCGCGAGTCCGCGAAACCCACCACGATTCCGCGTCGCACGTCGTGCACCAGGGGACCGATTCCTCTTGCCAAGGCGCAAGTCCGCGCGCATCCTCGGCCCAGGCGGGGTGGCTGGCTGCCAGGCGCTCTGGATCGAGAGGACAGGCGAGTTCCTCGCGTCCCTTGGCCCACAGCAGAACGCCCGGTCCCGGAACGCGGGGACCTTGACATTGCATCACGGAAGGGAAACCTCCATGCGAATCCACCTGGTCGGCGGCGCGGTGCGAGACATCCTGCTCGGCAGGCCGCTGGCCGACCGTGACTATCTGATCGAAGACGCTGCCCAAAGCGACTTTCAGGGTCGGTATCCCACGGCCCGGCTGGTCGGCAAGTCCTTTCCGGTGTTCCTCCTGGACGGGGCCGAATACGCCTGGCCGCGCGGGGGGTCCCTGGAAGCCGACCTGGCCCTGCGCGACCTCACCGTCAACGCCCTGGCCCTGGACGAGCGGGGCGTGCTCCACGCCCATCCCCGCGCCCTCTCCGACCTCCAGGCCCGGGTGCTGCGCCCCTGCTCGCCCACGTCCCTCTCCGACGACCCCCTGCGCGTGTTCCGCGCCGCGCGCTTCGCGGCGCAACTCGCGGACTTCGCCCCCGCGCCCGAGTTGCTCGAACAGATGCGCGCCCTGGCCGGATCGGCGGCCCTGGGGGCGCTGGCGGCCGAGCGCGTCGGCCGCGAACTGGTGAAGGCGCTCGCCGCGCCCAGGCCCTCGCGATTCCTCGAACTGCTGGAGGCCACGGGCTGCCTCCTCCCGTGGATGCCCGAGCTGGAGGCCTGCCGGGGCGTCCCCGCCGGGCCGCCCCGCTGGCACGACAAGGACGTGCTGGGCCACCTGCGCGACGTGATGGATCGCGCCGCAGGCGACCCCCTGGACGCCTGGATGGCCCTGACGCACGACCTGGGCAAGGCCGCCACGCCGGGCGACATCCTCCCGGCCCATCACGGGCACGAGCAGGCCGGAGCCGACCCGGCGCGCGCCCTGGGCCTGCGCCTGCGCCTCTCCACGGCCTATGTGGAGGCAGGGGAGACGGCCGCGCGCGAGCACATGGCCGCCAGGCGCTACCTCGAACTTCGCCCCGGCACGCGCGTGGACCTGCTCATGCGCCTGGAGGCCCGGGGCCTGACCACCCGGGTCTTCCGCCTGGCCGAGGCCGACGCGGCGGGACGCCCCGGAGCGCCCGCTCCGGGAGAGCTGTTGCGCCTTGCCCGGCGCGACCTGCGGGCCGTCCGCAAGGTGACCCTGCCCCCCGAACTGCGCGACCTGGGCGAGCGCTCCGGCGAGGCCCTGCGGCAGCTGCGCTGCGAGGCCCTGGCACGGACGCTCCGGAACCCTGCGAACGCCGCGTTGCCGGACGCCTCCGACTCGGCTACAGTGCCGCCCGGCTCGTGAAGCCGATCACACCATATCAGGGAGACCACGTGGCGAAGGGACTCTTCGGCATCCTCCTGACGTTGTGCTGCCTGTTGTCCGGCCCTGTCGGCGCTTCGGGCGCGGTCTTCAAGGGAACCCTCCGGCCCGGCGGCGGCGGATCGCCCGTCGGCGTCGTGCTGGTCCTGGAGGGAGCGGACGCCGGGCAGGGCTACCTGGCCCTGGAGGGCGGGCCGGTGCTGCACGCCCAAGGCCCGTGGCCGGGCGCGTTGCGGCTCACGCCGCCCTGCCCGTCGTTCAAGGCTCCCGCCTGGGAGGCCAGCCTCGCGCCCGCAGGCGATGGCTTCAAGGGCGCGCTGACCGCCCTGCCCGGAGCGCCTTCGCCCTGCGGCGCGTTCCGCGTCCCGGCCGGACGCGTGGAGCTTTCGCCCGATCGCGGCGCGCCCACCGACTCCTTGGCGGAACAACTTGCCCGGCGTTTCGCCGCCGAATCGCTGCGTCTGGCCGGCGAAGGGCTGCTCGCCCAGCGGGAATCCGCCGCCTTCGACGCCGTGGAGAGCCTGGAGGCGGCCCTGGCAGTGGCGCGCCAGACCTTCCCCGACGATCCGGCCTCCCTGGCCGTCTACGTGGAGCCCCTCGTGCGCGCCTACGTGCTGGCGGGCGACGTTCCCTCGGCCAAGGCCCTGGCGGCCTCGTACGCGGAGCAGGCCGCCCTGCCCCCGGCGGCGGTCCGACGCCTGGAGGCCCAGGCGGAGCCTGCCCTGTCGCGCGGCGCCGTCGAGGAACGCCAGTACGACCTCGTGCGCGTGCATTACGCCACGGACCGCGAACGAACCGCCACGAAGGAGCCCACGGGCCGCTTCGGCAGCGTCCCCGCCGCGGCCACCTCCTACGGCTACTGCGACGTGGCCGTGCCGCGCAGCCACATGCCGGGCGTCCTGGAAGGGCCGTCCCTGACGAGCCTGACCCTCTCCTACGATCCCAACCGGCACGTGACCGTCACCGCCGTGAAGGAGCAGCGGGCCGGCGACTTCTTCCGATCGATCCGGGACAACGTGCGGGACGGCCGCAAGGACGTGCTGGTGTTCGTCCACGGCTATTCGGTGTCCTTCGACAGGGCCGTGCGGCGCATGGCCCAGATGGTCCACGACATGCGCTTCGCGGGCACGCCCGTGGTCTACAGCTGGCCCTCGGAGGGCCTCGTGCAGCGCTACGCCCAGGACGCGGAGAGGACGGGCCTGTCCGTGCCCCGGCTCACGGCCTTCGTGGAGGCCCTGGCCCGGGACGTCCAGCCCGCCAACATCCACATCATTGCCCACAGCATGGGCAACCGGGTGCTTCTGGGGGCTCTGGAGCGCCTGGCGGCCTCGCGCGGGGACGGCGCGGGGACCCTGGTGCGCAACGTGATCCTGGCCGCGCCCGACGTGGACAGCACGGCGTTCCGCACCCGGATCGCGCCGCGCATCGCGGGCGTGGCGCAGACCGCCACGCTCTACGCCTCCTCGCGCGATCTGGCCATGGTGCTCTCCAGGCTCTACAACAAGGCGGCCCGACTTGGCGACGCGCAGGAACTGGTGGCCGTGCCGCCCCTGGATTCCATCGACGCCTCCACCGTGGACTCCGGGCTCCTGGGCCACAGCTACTACGGCAAGAACCACGCCGTGCTCGACGACATGCACCTGCTCATCCAGGGGCTCAAGCCGCCGCAGCGCCCGCTCCTGGTCCCGGCCAGGACCGCCGCCGGGCAGGACTACTGGAAGTTCAAGACGCCGTGAGGGCGAACGCACGGCCATCACGGCCCGTTTCCCGGGCCGGATGAGCCTGTCCGGGCTTGACGACGTACATACGGAATCGTATGTACAACAGGGAACAGGATGCACTTTACATGGGATGAGCGCAAGAACGCGCTCAACAAGGCAAAGCACGGCATCCGCTTCGAAACCGCCCTGCTGGCGTTCGACGACCCGCTGCACCTGAGCAGGCTCGAACGTGTCGTTGACGGCGAGGAACGCTGGCAGACCCTCGGCTCGGCGGGCGGCGTGCTCTTGATCCTGGTGGCGCACACCTACCGTGATCATGCCGGGCAGGAGTCCGTGAGGATCATCTCCGCGCGCAAGGCCACGGCCCATGAGAGGAAACTCTATGAGGAAAATTGAACCCGGAAACAGAGAGGAGCTCCAGGCCCTCGCCGCCCTCCCCGACGAGGCCGTCGACACCTCGGACATCCCCGAGGTTTCCGAATTCGAAGGCTCCGTGCGCGGGCGGTTCTTCCGCCCCCTCAAGAAGTCCGTGACCATCCGGCTGGACGCCGACGTACTGGAATTCCTGCGCGCGATCGGACCCGGCTACCAGACCCGGATCAACCGCATCCTGCGCGACTACATGGCCGCGCGCGCCAGGTCCGCTTAGCCGCCTGCCCGCTTCACCACCCCGCCTGGTCCACCCCGAAGAAGTCGCCGTGGCCGGGGAAGACCATGGCCCGGCGGCCCTTGCGGGCCTGTCGGGCCTGGACCTCGCGCATAAGCGCGCGCAGCATGGACATCTCGCGGTGGAAGAGCGCCGAATCGGCGTTGGTGTTGGTCAGGAGGGATTTGTGCACCGAAAGGGCCTCGCGTTCTCGCGGGGAGAGGCTGGCCGGGTCCAGCAGGTAGTCCCCCGTGAAGAGCACTCCCTGCTCGGGGCCGAAATAGAACACCTGGCCCGCCACGTGGCCGCCCAGGCTCTCCAGCGCCAGAAGCTCCAGGTCCGCCAGGCGCACGCGCCCCATCACCCGCAGCCCCCCCGCCTCGGCCGGAGCGCCCTCCCCCGCCGCCTCGAAAGGCTCGATGCGCGCGGGCGGCGTCAATCCCGTGAGACGCCCCACCAGCCGCGTGAAGGAGCGGTTGATGGCCGCCAGGGCGCTGCGCCCCAGTGTGCGGTCCTCCAGGGCGAAGACGCGCTCGCACTCGGGGTGCATGAACACCCTGGCCCCGTAGCGCTCCTGGAGGCGGCCCGCCCAGCCCGCGTGGTCGGCGTCCGGGTGGGTGGCCAGCACGGTGTCCACGCGCGCGGGGTCGAAGCCGTGGGCGGACATCCAGGCCATCACGTCCTCGAAGAAGATGCCGAAGTTGGTGTCCAGGAAGGCCAGGCCGCCGGGGTGGCGCAGGAGGTAGCTGTTGGCCCCCTCCGGGCAGGCCAGCATGTAGAGCGACACCAGGGGCGTGAGCGGCACGGGGCCGGTGAGGCGCAGCGTGAAGTTCGGCCCCGTGGCCCCCACGGCCATGGCCGCCAGGCGCAGGATGTCCGCGAAGGTCTCCGAGGCGGCCAGGGCCTCGCCGGAAGCCCCGGAGGCCCGGCGGAACTCGGCCAGGGCCTGGCGCATCTCCCGCGAGGTGTTGAAAAGCTCCTCCAGCCCGCTCATGCGCTCGGGCGGCAGCACCGAACGCAGCTTGAAGAGGAAGGCCTCCACCTCGGAGAAGCCCAGGGCCGCGTCCACGTCGGCGTCGTCGCCGCCGCGCCAGAGCACGTGGTAGTGGTAGCCCGCCCGGGTCATCTCGCCCAGGAGCTCCGAGACGCGCCCCGCACCGCGCAGCGACACCGAGGCCTCGGCCATCTCCGGGTCCTGCCCGGAGTCGTAGCGCAGGTGGATCACGTTGGCCTCCAGCGCCCGGAAGCGCTCGGCCAGTTCGGCCAGGGCTCCCGGCCGGTTGCGCAGGGCCACCTTGAAGCAGAGCACCCCGTCCAGGTCCGTGATGAGCGCGGGCTCGGCCTCCCGGTCCGCCGGGGCGTCCAGGTAGCCCCGGGCCGCCAGGCGGTCCAGGAGCTTGCCCGCGCGCTGGGCCTGGGGCAGGGTCACGGCCAGGTCCACGCGGTGGGGGTGTTCGCCCCGGTCGTAGACCAGGCGTTCGATGTTGGCCCCCAGCGTCGAGGCCAGGCTGGCCAGATCGGCCAGCGCGCCCGGCCTGTCGGGCAGGTTCACGGGCAGCTCCGCCCGCCAGCGGCCCTCTCGGCGCGCCAGGAAAGAGTCCCCTGCCCGGGCCTCGGACCGGACTCCGGCCTGGGCGGGATTGCGCGCGTCCCCAGCCTGCGCTAACGTGTCTTTCTGCACTTCCATGACCCTCGCTCGGCTTCCCGATGCCCTCGACGGGCGTCCCGGACGGGGGCAGACAGCGCCCCGTCCCGCACGGAGGCCGCACCGGAGCACTCCCCATGGACGATCGCGCCGCGCTTGGCAAGCCCGTCTCGGCCAGCCGCACGGAACTCTCCCTGGCCATGCTGCCCCAGGACGCCAACCCCTACGGTTCCATCCACGGCGGCGTGATCCTCAAGAACATGGACGCTGCGGCAGCCATGGCCGCCATGCGCCACTGCCGGGGCAACGCCGTGACCGTGGCCATGGACGGCGTGAGCTTCCTGGCCCCCTCCCGCGTGGGCGAACTGGTCACCTTCCGGGCCCAGGTGAACCACGTGGGCCACACCTCCATGGAGGTGGGCGTGCGCGTGGAGTCGGAAAACCTCTTCACCGGAGAGGTGCGCCACACGGCCTCGGCCTACCTGACCTTCGTGGCCCTGGACGTGTCCGGAAGGCCCACCCCGGCCCCGCCCCTGATGCTGGAGACCGACGACGAGCGCCGCCGCTTCGCCCAGGCCGAGGAGCGACGCCGAACCAGACGCTGCTGCGTGCTCCACCAGGGGGCCTGACGGCCCTTTGCGCCCGACGAATCCCGCTGTTCAGACAGCGCGGGCGAGGCGCGGGAACTAAACCAGGCCCGAAGCGCAGTTCGCTTGCGCGGGGGGGCCTCCAACGCAGCCTGCGGGGATGGTTCCCAGGCTGCTAGGCGTCCTGCTCCCTGAGGATGTCGTAGGCGATGTTCAGGAGCTTGGCCCGTTCCGAGAAGAGGGCCTGCACCTCCTCGCCCAGGGTGCTCGCCTGGTCCGGGTGGTTGGCCTTCATGCCCGCGATGTAGGCCTTGCGGACCTCGCCGGGCGTCGCGCCGGGGGAGACCCCCAGGACGCGCAGCGCCCAGTCCCGGTCCTGCACGTCCCGCGGGCTCTCCCGGCCCGCGCCCTCAGGCCCGGAGCCCCCCCTTCGGGAGGAGCCCGCAGGCCCCCCCTGCCCGTCCCTGCGCCGACGCTCTCCGGACCGGGCGCGCTCCGCTTCGGCGCGACGGCGTTCCGCCTCGGCGTGCAGGCGCTCCTCGCGCACCTCTTCACTGCGCATGCGCACGAAGCGCTCCCTGTCGGCGCGCAGCCAGTCCTCGTCGGTTCTGCGCCTGGCCTCCCGCTCGCGGGCCTGCCGGGCGTCGTCCGGGGCGAACCGCACGCGGTCGCGCTCCGGCGCGGCTTCGCCCCCTGCCTCGGAGGCGGCCACGCCCCGGCGCGTGCGCACGTTGCTCCTGGGCGGGCGCTTGCGCGCTCGGGCCAGCGCGGCCAGGGCCGCCACGCCCAGGAAGGCGCCCACGATTACCAGGGATTCGGGGCGCAGCGCCACGCGCACGGCCTCGGGCAGGCGCGACGCCGGAGCGGCGGCCGCTTCCGGGGGCGTTGAAACCGGGACCGCAACGGCCTCGCGCCGGGCCGCGTCGTTGGGGGGGGCGGGGGTCTGCGACGCCCGGGCCGGATCGCCCGCGCCACCCTGGATGCCGGGTCGGAGCGCCTCGTCCGGGGCCAGGGGCCGGGGCCGCTCCCATGGCCGCGCCGGGGCCGGGGGGGAAGGCGGCACAGGCCGCCGCCAGTCGCCCTGCGGGCCTGGATGCGGCACGGCCGAGGGACCGGGAACGACGCGCGCTCCAGGAACCATGCCCTCCGGCGCGGGGCGGCCCGCGAGCCCCGGACCGGGCGGAGCGGGCCTTGGCCCCGGCGGGCCGGGGCGCACCTCGCGCGGCGGCGGCGGAGGTCCGAAAGGGCCTTCTCCGGGCGCGCCCCCGCCTCCGGGCAGGCGCGCCTCGCCGGGGCGCGCCTGGGCCAGGAGCACGGCCTCGCCGGGCTGGCTCCAGGCAGCGCCCAGGCCCAAGGCCCAGGACCACGCCAGGACCAACGGCAGCAGGGCGATGCAGGCGCAGGGCTTCATGTCCGGCAGCGTACCAGAATCCGCCGCGTCCGGCCATGGCCTCCAGGGACCATGCCGGAGCGGGCCTTGAGATCGACGCCGGTTTGGACTAGAGCCCGCCCATGTCATTCCTACGAGTTCGAGAGGAAAAGGCCACCTTCGCCCAGAAGGTCTGCGTGGGCCGCGTGGGCAAGCTCATGCGCCAGACGGCCATGATCGGCCCCGGCGCGCGCGTGGGCGTGGCCGTGTCCGGCGGCGTGGACAGCTTCGTGCTGCTCAACGTGCTGCGCCTGCGCCAGCGCATCGTGCCCTTCCGGTTCGATCTGCTGGCCCTGCACGTGAACCCCGGCTTCGACCCCGCATCCCACGCCCCCCTGGCGGACTGGTGCGCCGGAAAGGGCCTGGCCCTGCACGCCGAGACCACCGACCACGGCCCCCGCGCCCACTCCCCCGAGAACCGCAAGGCCTCGGCCTGCTTCTACTGCGCCATGCTCCGGCGCACGAGACTCTTCCAACTCTGCGAGGCCTACGGTCTCACACACCTGGCCATGGGCCACAACGCCGACGACCTGGCCGCCACCTTTTTCATGAATGTCTTCCAGACCGGCAGGGTGCAGGGCCTCTCCCCCCGCGAGGCCTTCTTCCAGGGCAGGCTCGTGATGATCCGTCCCCTGCTCACCGTGGAGAAGGACCACATCAAGCGCGCCGCGCGGCAGTGGGGGCTTCCCATCTGGTCCAACCCCTGCCCCTCGGCCGGGGCCACGCGCCGCTCCGACTTCGAGGGCTGGCTCAAGGAGATGTACGCCCGGGACAAGCGCTACCGGGCCAACGTTTTCGGGGCGCTCACGCGCTGGCAGGTTCCGGACGTCCCGGCGGACACCGCTGCGCTGTCCGCCAGCCTGGAGCCGGACCACTCCGGCGAGGCCTGACCCCGCTCCGGCGTCTGCTCCGCCCCCACCTTCTTGCCCCCCCCTTCTTGCCCCCCTGGACGGCCGCGCCGCGCCGTGGCAGAATGCTGGGAGCCCCCGCCAAGGACGGCCATCCGCCATGCCCACGCCCTCACGCTTCGAAATCTTCCGCGACGACCACGGCCTCTACCGCCGCGTATCCCCAAGGAAGGGCCTGGCCCTGGCCGCCGTCGCCTTCCTGGTCCTGGTGGCTGCGGGCAACGTCTGGTGGTTCGCGGCCTCGCTCACCCGCCCCGCCCTGGAGGACGACCTGGAGGAACGCCGCCGTCTGTCCTCCCTGCGCGGCCCCTCCCTGGAGCACATCGAGGCCCGCGCCCGGGAGATCGCCGAGGGCGTGGCGCGCCTCAAGGAAGGCGAGGAAAAGTTCGACGCCCTCGTCACCCTGGACAAGGAAGCCGCCAAGGCCATCCGGGAGGCCCGCGCCGCCCTGGGAGGGCAGCAGGGCGACGAAAGCCCGCAGGACATCCTCACGCGCATGGAGATGCGCGCAGCCTTCGTCCGGGCCATGAACCGCCCCGTGAAACTCGCCGTGACGGACGGAACGGCCATCATGGCCCTCTTGCCCCCCGGCGGGCAGCCCATGGGGGCCGCGCCCGACGCCTGGCCCGTGCGCGGGGTGCTCTCCTCGGAGTTCGGCACGAGGCTCTCGCCCTTCGCCGGGCAGGAGGAGTTCCACAAGGGCGTGGACATCATGGCCCCGGCCGGATCGCCCGTGCGCGCTCCCGCTCCCGGGGTGGTCACCTTCGCGGGGCGCGACGCGGAGGGCTCCCTGGCCCTGGTGCTGGACCACGGCGGCGGCTACACCACGCTCTTCTCCCACCTCCAAGGCCTTGACGCCAAGGCCGGAGACCCCGTTCGCCGGGGCCAGGCCATCGCCTCCGTGGGCACGGAGGGGCGCTCCACCGGGCCGCACCTGCACTACGAGGTGCGCCTCTTCGGCGTGCCCGTGAACCCCGCCCCCTACCTGGGCCAGGCCCCCCGGCCAGCCCAGCCCTGACGCGCCCTCCCGGCGGCCTCGGCACGACGTGCCAAGGCGACTCCTAGTGTTGCGTCCTCAAAATCCGTCCATACGGACTCTTGAGGCAATCATACAAAACCATTGATTTTAATTTTGAAAAACATTTCATGTTTTTCAAAATCACGACACTAGCCGCCCTGTTTCGCGCCGCGTCGCGCCGGCCGACGGGCAGCCCCGAAGCTGCCGCCAGGCCCGCGCAAGGGCCGAACCGCTCCCCCGCGCCGCCCGGCCCGGCGCATGGCCCGCCTCTTGCTAAGGTTGGGGCATGGAACTCTTCAATCTCCAGGCCGCGCAGTTCTACGGGTTCATCCTCACGCTCATGCGCGTGAGCCTGGTGGTGTTCTTGCTGCCGTTCTTCGGCGCGGGCACGGTGCCCAACGCCGTCAAGGGGGCCTTCTGCATGGTGCTCACCCTGGCGATCTTCCCCCGGCTGTCGTTTCCGGGATCGCTCATGCCCCTTTCGGTGCTTGGGCTCTCGCTCATGTTCCTGGGCGAACTGGCCCTGGGCCTGGTGCTGGACATCATCATCCGCCTGCTCTTCGCCGCCGTGATGACCGGGGGGCACATGATGGGCTTTTCCATGGGCTTCGCCATGATGAACGTCCTCGACCCCATGACGGGCCTCTCCGAGTCGGTGACGGCCCAGTTCCTGTATCAGTGCACGCTCATGATCTTCCTGGGGCTCAACGGGCATCTCTTCCTGCTCACGGGGCTGGCCGAGAGCTTCGTGCTGGTGCCGCCTGGGGGGCTCTTCATCACGCCCGCCCTGGCGCAGTCCATGCTGGCCTTCTCGGCGCAGATCTTCGTGCTGGCGGTGAAGATCAGCGCCCCGGTGGTGGCCTCGCTCTTCCTGGTGGACCTGGCCCTGGCCCTGGTCTCCCGCGCGGCCCCGCAGATGAACGTGATCCAGGTGGGCTTCCCGCTCAAGGTGGGCGTCGGTTTTTTGTTCTTCACGCTCACGCTCACGGCGCTCTCCCACTTCGTGGGCGACTACATCGCGGAGCTTGGCCCCATGTACCACACCGTCATGAACCGGCCCCTGGCCAGGTAGGCGACCATGGCTGAGCGCGACCCGTCAAGAACCGAACGAGCGACCCCGAAACGCCGCAACGATGCGCGCGACAAGGGGTCGGTTCCCAAGAGCCAGGAGCTGCCGAAGATGATCGTGCTCCTGGTGGGCATGGTGGCCTCCAGCATGGCCATCGGCGTCTACGATCGCGAACTGCGCGACATTTTTCGCTTTTTCCTCTCCGAGGGCCTGCGCATGGAGGTGACGCTCAACACCGCGCACAACCTCCTCCTGGAACTCTCCTGGCGTCTGGCGAAGATGCTCCTGCCCACGTTCCTGCTCCTGGCGGGCACGGCCTATGTGGTGATGCGCATCCAGGTGGGACAGCTCTGGGTGTTGCCCTGGCAGAACTTCCAGTGGAGCCAGTTCTTCAACCCCATGGCGGGCATCCAGAAGCTCATGCTGGACAAGCAGACGCTTGTCCGCCTGGGCAAGCAGGTGCTCATGGCCCTGGCCATCGGCATCGCCCCCTACATCGTGCTCAAGCGCGAGTTCGGCAACATGCTGCCCCTGTTCTACACCGACGCCCAGGGCCTGGCGGCCTTCATCCTCTCCAACGCCATGAGCATGCTCTGGTACACCATGCTCCCCATGGTGCTCATCGCCGCAGCCGACACCTGGTACACGCACTGGGATTACGAGGAAAACCTCAAGATGACCAAGAGCGAGGTGAAGGACGAGCGCCGTAACGTGGAAGGCGACCCCGAAGTGAAGCAGCAGCAGCGCCAGAAGATGTTCCAGGTGATGGGCAAGCGCATGCTCAAGAACGTGCCCAAGGCCGACGTGGTGATCACCAACCCCACCCACATCGCCGTGGCCCTGCAGTACAACCCCCTGCTCGCCCCGGCGCCCATCGTGCTGGCCAAGGGCGCGGACCACCTGGCCCAGAAGATCAAGGAAATCGCCCGGGAAAACGGCGTGCCCATCCGCGAGAACGTGCCCCTGGCACGGGCATTGTATAAGGAAGCGGACGTGGGGGAGACGATCCCCGAGGCTCTCTTCCAGGCCGTGGCCGCCGTGCTGGCCCAGCTGGACAAGTTCCGCAACCGCGGGCGCTAAGGGAAAGGTGTCAAAATCATGGCCAAGTCACTCGCAGTGAATTTCGACTACGCCAAGTTCACCAAGCAGGGCGACGTGATGCTCGCCGCCGGCGTGGTGATCATCCTCTTCGTCATGCTGGTGCCCATGCCCACCATGATCATCGACCTGATGCTCACGCTCTCCATCTCCGTGAGCCTCGTGGTGCTGGTCACCTCCATGTTCATGACTTCCCCCCTGGAGTTCTCCATCTACCCCTCCCTGCTGCTGGTGACCACCATGCTGCGCCTGGCCCTCAACGTGGCCTCCACGCGCCTGATCCTCATGCACGGCGACGAGGGCACCGGCGCGGCCGGACAGGTGATCAAGGCCTTCGGCGAGTTCGTGGTGGGCGGCAACTACATCATCGGCGTGGTGGTGTTCCTGATCCTTTTCTCGCTCAACAAGACCGTCATCGTGGCGGGCACCACGCGCATCGCCGAAGTGGCCGCCCGCTTCACCCTGGACGCCATGCCCGGCAAGCAGATGGCCATCGAGGCGGACCTGAACGCCGGGCTCATCAACGAGCAGGAGGCCACAACCCGCCGCGAAACCATCCGCAAGGAGGCCGACTTCTACGGCGCCATGGACGGCGCGGGCAAGTTCGTCTCCGGCGACGTGAAAGCCACCATGCTCATCACCGTGATCAACATCGTGGGCGGGTTCCTCATCGGCGTGCTCCAGAAGGGCATGGACTGGAAGCAGGCCGCCGCCACCTACACCATCCTGACCATCGGCGACGGCCTGGTCTCCATCATCCCCTCCATCGTCATCTCGGTGTCCGCAGGCCTCATCGTGTCGCGCGCGGCGGCCGAGGCGCGCATGGGCGAGGAATTCATCGCCCAGCTCACCGGGCACCCCAAGGCCCTCACCCTGGTCTCGGGCATCCTCTTCGTCTTCGGCATCGTGCCCGGCATGCCCTTCGTGCCCTTCACCGTGCTGGCCGTGCTCATGTTCGCCCTGGCGCGCATCACCAAGCGCGAGCAGACGGGCCTCGCCGAGAGTCAGGAAACCGACAAGGCCAAGCCCCAGGAGCTGGAGACCCCCGAAGAGGTCCAGCAGCTGCTGCCCCTGGATTCCCTCGAACTGGAAGTGGGCTACGGCCTCATCCCCCTGGTGGACGAGGACCAGAACGGCAATCTTCTGGCGCGCATCCGCTCCATCCGCCGCCAATTCGCCCTGGACATGGGCGTGATCATCCCCTCGCTGCACCTGCGCGACAACCTGCAGCTCAAGCCGGGCCAGTACGCCGTGCTCGTCAAGGGCAACGAGATCGCCTCGGCCCAGATCCTCATCGACCACTACCTGGCCATGGAC
>NZ_JBZVFJ010000037.1:0-27135 GCF_058402725.1 Fundidesulfovibrio sp.
ACCACATCGACGAAGTGTTCATGCGCGAAATCAAGCTGCGCCATCCCGAGGTGGACATCACCCTCAACATGGTCAAGCAGATCAAGGAAAACAATTCCACCATCTCCGACAAGGGCGAGGGCGTGGTGACCATGCTGCCCATCAAGGGCAAGCCCACCCCCGTGGACGTGACCGAAGAGCTCCTGACGGCCTGCCGTTCCATCGTTCCCGACGTGGTGGAGGCCATCCGGGTGCTCATCGCCTCCTTCGATCCGGAATTCCAGAGCCTGATGAAGGAGAACGTCATCCTCGCCGGAGGCGGCAGCCAGATCGGCGGACTGGCCCGCGAGATCGAGAAGTTCATGCAGGAAAACCTGGGCTACGGGAAGGTCATCAAGGCGGAGGAGCCCCTGTTCGCGGGCGCCAACGGCGGGCTCATGCTCTGCAAGGACATGCCCACCGAATACTGGGACGAGCTCAAGAACAAGTAGCAAACGGCCCCTCGCGGCCCCAACGTGCCCCAACAAGGAGAACGACATGCAGGATTCGACCAAGTACCACACCCTGGAACATCTGGGCGACATCTTCGTGGAAAAGATCGAGGCTGCCCTGGGATGGCTCCAGCGCTCCACCAAAGGCGTTTCGCTGACCTACCGCATCCACTGCATGGAAAAGGACCGCGAGGCCTCCTACGCGCGCATCGGCAGGCGCACCGTGTCCCTGCGCAAGCGCCAGCCCGCCAACGAACTCTTCAGCGATGAAGACATGGCGAGCCTCCTGGCCGAATTCGACGAAGTGGACGCCGAACTCTCCCGCGCCAAGGCCGAACGCGAGGCCAGGCTCTACCCCAACTACGCCGCCCAGGAACAGGCCGTCTAGGCGGTTCGCCCACTAGCGGCTGAGCGCGTTTGCGGACCGAGACCCACTGGAGCCCCGAGGACACGATGCCCGATGCAACGTTGACGAACGGAAAGCTGTTGCTGGCGACCGACAGCAGTGAGCTTCTGGACAGGCTGATCGGCCTTCTGGCCCCCTGCGCCGTGCTGGACACGGCCCTCGGGGTCCGGGAGGCCGCCTCCCTGGCCGAAAACGAGCGCTACGACGCCGCCGTATGGGCCTTTTCCCCGGGGGACGGGCTCGCGGCGCGCCTGGCGGCATTGGCCCACGACGGAGGCTCAGGGCAGGACGCGGCCGCGCTCGCGGAGATCCGGCGCATCCTGGAGGCCCACGCGCGCGACATGTTCGGCGCGCCCGCCCAGCCGGACATCCAGAGCGACGCCGACGACCTCGCCACCCGGATTGGCGCGCTCGTGGAGGAGAAGGTGGGCCAGTCCCTGGAAGCCCTCATCCAGGCCGAGCAGGAGGCGGAGCGCTTCGAGAAGGGGCTGCGGGAAGCCATCGCCCAGGCCGAAGCGGCCAGGCAGGAAACCGAAGCGGAACGCGCGGCGGCCCAGCGCGCCCGGGCCGAGTCCGAACGGCTGGCACGCGAACTCGAGGCGCAGCGCAAGGCCATGGACGAAGCCGCGGCCGGCTACGAGCAGGCCCAGGCCTCCCTGCGGGAGGCCCTGCGCGCCAGCCGCTCCGACCTCGATGCCGCGCTGCGCTCGGCTCACGAGCAACAGGCCGACATCCTGAGCGCACGCCAGGAGGCCGAGGAACTGCGCCGCAAGTTCGCCCAGACCGACGCGGAGAAGAAAAGCCTGCGCGAAGCGGCGGACACGCTGCGCGCCGAACTGGCCGTGCGCGGCCGCGAGGCCGAAGCGGCGCTCTCCAGGGCCGTCGGGGAACGGGATGCGCTGCGCAGGCAGCTTTCCGAGGCACAATCGCGCCTGGACGCCCTCCAGGCCCAGTGGGAACAAATCGTACGGTAGGACGCGCCCGTGAAGCCAGAACAGCCACTCCCCCCGGACGACTCCCTGCGCGAGCGCTGCCAGACGCTGCGCGACGCCCTGTCCGACCTGCGCTCGACGCTCGAACTGTTGCGCGGCCGCACCGACGGGTTCCGGGAGAAAATCCGCGGGGCGAACCGCGAACGGGCGGTGGCCAAGCGGGAAATCAGCCTCCTGCGAGACGGAATCTTCCAGGTGAGCGCCGTGCTGCGCGGCGTGGAGGCACGCTTCGCGCATCTGAAGCCGCGCCTGGCCGAAGCCACGAGCGAGCGCGAGGCGCTGCTCGAGAGCCGCGCCTCCCTGGCCGGGCGGCTCAAGGAATTGCGGACGGGCCACGAGGCCGCGCGGGAGCGCCTGGACAGCTTGCGCGCCCGCATGGATGCCGACGGGGCGGCCGTGGCCCTGCTCGAACCCCAGGTGGCCGCCTGCAAGGCCCGGTTTCCCTCGGGCCTGGACGACGGACAGTTCCGCTCGGAACGTTTTCTGGAAGAAGCCATGGCCCTGCTCCGGCGTGAAGAGGAGGCACGGCGCGAGATGTCCCTGGCGCTCGAGGAGAACGGCGAAATCGCGCGCGCCAAAGAAGAACTCGGCCGCCGCGTCGAGGAGGCCGGGCGGATTGTGGAGCGGGAGTTCGCCTGCAAAACGTTCCTGCAGAGGCGCTCGGAGTTGAGCGCTGTGCACGGCAGGCTGGAAGAAGTCCTGGCCAGGACCGAGTCCTCGGTCGAACAGACGTGGGAGAACGCCGCCATGCGCAGGCAGGCCATCCAGGAAATCCGCCGGAGCATCCAGGAATTGCGCGCGGTCGAGCAGGGCAAGTCCCAGGCCGTGGCAGCCTTTCTGGCGCTCAAGGAGGCCACCGACATGGAGAAGTCCATGCAGGAGAAGGCGCAGGCCGAGGCGGAGGAGGCCCGTGCGGCGCTGGAAGCCCTCCTGCGGCATCATGCCGTGCTCCAGCGCCGGCGCATGCTCTCGCAAAAGATGCTGGCCGCGATCCGGGACGTGTCGGGTCCAGCGCCTGACGCATCGGAGGCCATGTGAAATTTTCCAACGACAGGGTGTTGCGCGTCCTTGAGGACGTAAAGGCGCGGATGGCCCTGCGCGACGAACGCTCGAAACTCGCGGCCGAGGCCTGGCAACTCTCCCGGGAAGTGGAATACCTCTCCGATCAGGTGGAGGTCCAGCTCGCGGAACACGCGGCCCTGGCGGCCCAGGCCAGGGACATTGACGGCGAGCTGGAAGAACTGCGCGCGGCCGTGCTCCGCCTGCGCGGGGAACATGCGGCGCTGCCCGGGCACACCGATGCCCAAGCCCTGGAACAGGGCGTGCGGGAGAAGTACGAGGCCCTGCCCGCCATCGAAAGCGAGATCGAGGCGTTGCGCGTCGAAACGGAGGCCATGCGGGGCGAGATCGCCGGGCTGGAGGCGCATGCGCTGGAAACCGACACCCTCCTAAGGGAACTCGAGCCGCAGGCGGATCGCCTCGCCGCGCGCCGGGAGCGCCTCGGCGAGGAAAGGGCTCTGCTGTCCGGCGTGTGCGAGGCCCTCGACTCCTGGATCTCCAGCGCGCCCCAGGATGGGACGGCCCCCCTCTCCGACAGTTCCGCCTCGGCATTTCTGGAAGAGCTTGCCCGGCGCGCCGACTCCCGGGAGCGGGAGCTCGCCGGACTGCGCTCCGCCAACCAGGCCCTGACCCTGGAAAGGGAGAAGCTCGCCCGGCAGCTTGAGGCGCTTAAACGCCAGATTACGGGGAGCGCAACGAACCTCGCGGACCAGAACCTGGATGCCCTGGAGCGGGACGTCGCGACGTTGCTCGACAGGAACAAGGAGCTGCGCGAACACCTCCAGGCCGCACGGATGAGCGAACTCAAGGAGGCCAAGGAAACCCTGGCCACCGAGGAGGCCGAATTCGCCGCCGCCCAGAAGGACCTGCTCCAGGCCCGCCTGCGCATGGACGACATCGAGGACGCCTCGCGCGAGCTCTACGCGCGAGACGACCCCGCCGCCGTGCTCCTCGGCCTGCAGGCCGAGACCCTGGCAATCCAAAGACATCGCCGGGCGACGTCCGGCGTTGCCGAGGCCATGGCGCTCGCCGCGCGGCATGCCGCGCAAACCAACGAAACGCTCGAGGCGCAGATCGAAAGGCTGCGCTCGGCCATAAGCGCCCTAGGAGTCGCCGCCTACGGAGCGTAGCGGCAGGCCCAGGCGTGAACACGGACCAGGACGGCCGGCGCGCATTTCGCCCGAGCCATCCCAACCAAGGAGAAGACGATGACCTCGACGCAAAGACATGGTGTCCTCGGTGGCGTCGCTTTTGTCTTGAACACCACCGGCAGGGGCGTCGCCAAAGGGCTTGAGGCCGCGACGGGCCTCTTCGGGTCTTTCGGCAGCGTGTTCGATGGCGCGGCCGGCATGGTGAAGGGTTTCAGCCTGCCCAAGATCTCGCTGCCCGGCTCTGCGGCCGCCGCAGTTCGCAAGCGCATCAAGGAGTGCGAGGCCGTCATCCAGGAGCGCTACCTGGAAATAGGCAGGCAGAGCGCCAGCGGCGACGCAGACGACGCCCAGCGCAAGGACGCCATCCTCAAGCTGATCGAGGACGTGCGCGAATTCGAGCGCGAAATCAGCCGTCTGCGCGGCGGCCTGGCCGAAATGGACAGGAGCGAGGCCGCCCAGCCCGCCCCTTGCAAGCGCCCTGCCCGCAAGGCGATGAGCCAAGCCCAGGCCCAGAGGGAGCTGGCCCTGGCCATCCGCATGGCCCTGGACGGCGGGTCCTTCGCCGACAGTTCCGCCAAGGCGATGTTCAAGAAGGTGGCCGAAGATCTGCTGGACGAAGAGCCCGAGGTGCGCATCCTGGCCGCATCGGAACTCGGCAAGATGGGCGGCCCCGGCAGCGTGGGCGTGCTGGTCGCCGCAGCGCGCCTGGGCGACCCAGACCTCACCATGGAGGCCCTGAACGCCCTGAGCGGCGTGGACGATCCTGCCGCCCTGGAAGTGTTCAAGGATTCCACGACGCACCCCAAGTTCGGCGTGCGCCTGATCAGCCTGCGCGGCGTCTACAAGATGGCCCCCGAGGACGAGGCCGCCCCGGTGCTCATCGGATCGCTCTCCGACGAACACCCCGAGGTGCGCCGCACCGTGGCCGCCTACCTGGGCTGGAAAGACTTCCCCGGCGCGGTGACCGCCCTGCTCCAGTGCCTGCGCGACGAGGACGCCAACGTGCGCAAGAGCGTGGTGGGGGCCTTGGCCGCCCTGCGCGACGAAACCGCAGTCCCTGGCCTCATCCAGACCCTGGCCGACGAGAGCCTGGAGATCCGTGAAAAGGCTCTGGAAGCCATCCGGGGAATCACCGGCAAGTCCGTGCAGTTCGACCTCTCCGCCACCGGCGCGGAGCAGGACCGCGCCATCGCCTCCCTGCTCGAAAAATGGGCAGGACAGTCCATCCCGTCCGAAGAAGCCGCCCCCCCCGCCCCGCCCGTGGCGGAAGCGGCCCCCGCGCGTCCTGAGGCGGCGTCCGACCCCGTCCAGGAGGTCCAGACGGACGAGCCCATCCAGGCCGAAATCGTCTCCGAAGCCGTCGCTCCTGCCCAGGAAGCCCGCCCCGAGCCCGTCGCCCAGCAGGAATTCGGCCTTCCCGAGCCCGTCGAATGGGATGGCGCGGCCCCAGGCGGCACAGCTACCGTCGATCCGGACACCATCAAGGACCTCAACAAGGCCGACCTCATGGCCCTGTGCGCGAAGCTGGGCATCGAGTGCGATCCCAAGCTGAACAAGGCCGAAATCCGGAAGCTGCTCCTCGGGAACGCGGGATGAACGCCCAGGAGAACAACGGCCCCGACGGCCTCTCACTTTCCGGCGATGCCGGGGGCTCCACAGCCTCCGGCCCTTCCGGAGAGTCGGTCCAGCCGGACCCGGCTGTCCTGGCGGCCGAGCTCAAGGCCGTGCGCCTGCTCCTGGAAGAGCGCAACCGGGAACTCTCGTCCCTGATGGCCAAGGAGGACGCCCTGCGCCGCGAACTTCGGGAAAAACGCTCCGCAGAGCACGCGGCCATGGAGGAACTCACGTTCCTGACCCGCGAGCAGGCGCGCCAGGACAACGCCTGGCAAGCCGCCTCCGCCGAGCTCGAGGACAACGTGCTGGAGATCGAAAAAGGGGCTCGCCGCCTGGAGTTCGCTCGAGGGGAACTGGAAGCGCTGGACCGTCAGCTGGAATCCCGGATCGGCGACCTGCCCGAGCTTGTCAGCTGCAAGAACGACCTGGAAGACAGGATCAGCCAGGCTACGGCGCAGTTCGGCGACATCATGGAGCGACTGAGCAGCGCCGCCAAGGGCTTCAAACTCTCCTACTACCAGAGACGAAGCCAATTGCGGGGGAAACATGCCGCCTATTGACACCAGCATCAAGGATCACCTGAACGCCCTGCTCGACAGGGGCAAGGGAGCGGGCGCCGCCAAGGCCCCGGCCGCCTCCCCGGGCTCCACGGCGCTGCAGCGCGACGGCGCCTCCGTTGATTTCGAGAATGTGATCGCGGAGATGCTTGGCGCCATTCAGGACATGGAAACCCAGCTCTCTTCAGTCCTTGAAATCAACACGCTGCTCGAGACCGACCTGAACCAGGCCAAGGAGCGCATCCGCGAACTGCGCCAGGAACGCGAGAAGCTCCTCTCCACCATCGCGCGCCTCGAGGAGGAGATGCCCTCCAAGCGCGAGTTGCAGATGGTCATCGACCAGTTGATCGAGGAACGCAGCGACGCCGAAATCACCATCCGCGATCTGCGACGCCGCGACGAGCAGGTGGGGGCGGTTCTCAAGGGTCTGCAGGACGCCCAGCGCGCCCTGGAAGACTCCCGCGCGCAGTTGCAGAGCGAACTCGCCGCCGTCGAAGTCCGCCTCGAAGCGGCCCTCAAGGATTGCGGCAAGCTCGAAACCAGGAACCGGGCGCTGGAAGAAACAAACGTCGCCCACGCCGCCGCCATCAAGGAGCTGGAAGCAGACCTGCGCATGGCCCTGGACGAAAGATTCCGGCTTTCCATCGAACTCGATGAAACACGCCGGGCTCTGGCCGCCATGCAGGGGCGCTAGCCCGGCCCGGCGAAAGCACAAGGAAACGAGGTCAACCCTATGTCCGGCGAGCACGAGCCCAGCCTGAACGGCCGCACGGAACGGTTTCTCCCCGAGGCCGCCACGCTCCTGCGCGAGATCGAACGCTCCCGCGAGGTGCTGGCCGACCTCGACGCCGCAGCCCGCGCCTGCGCGGACAGGATCGCCGCGCTGCGCGACGAGTCCCGGCGCGTCGATCGCAATCTGGCCCTGCTCGGCGAGCGCAGAGAAGCCCTGATGGAAGCCATCGGTGAGGCGCGCCGCCGCACGTGCGACGCCCAGGCGGAAGCGCACGCCAGCTCCGCGCTCAAGGCGGCCATTCTCTCCGACCTGCGGGAGTTGCAGGCAGAGCGGGAGCGGGTTGTCGCCAAGCTCGCGTCCATCAAGGACGGCCTCAAGCGCATCGAGTCGGAGAAAACCGGCATCATGCCCGTGGGCAAGCGGCAATCCGAACTGCTGGGCAAGGCCCACTCCCTGATCAAGGAAGCCCACAACCGCATGGAGCTTTCCATCATCCTGAACAAGTAATCCCGGAGCGGCCCAGTGCCGCTCCCTGCCCAGGAGGATCCGTCCATGGCCGACCACAACGACTCCGAGAACATCTTCGAGCGCAAAGACCGCCTCGCCGACGCCGAAACGGCCGTGGGCGCCCCGGTGAACTGGGGATCGTCCGCCCCTGGAGACCAGAGCCTCGAAGCGGCCATCGCCGCCTCGCAGAAGCCCTCGGTAAACCAGCACATCGACGGCATCGACCAGGCCGAGCGCCCCAGCGGCCCCGTGGGCCTCGACGTGGGCACCAGCCGCATCGTGGCCGCGCAGAACATGCGCAACCACATCCACATCACCGAGCAGGTGAACGCCTTCTTCACCATCCCCATCTCCAAGTTCTCCCGGCGCATCCTGCAAAACCACGAGATCATGTTCTTCGAGCGCGGCGACCAGTTCTGCATCGTGGGCTCGTCGGCCGACAACTTCGCCAACACCTTCAACACCAGCTCCCGCAGGCCCATCCAGGGCGGCCTTCTGAGCCCGGCCGAGAAGGACGGCATCAGCGTCGTGCAGGCCGTGGTCAACACCCTCATCCAGAAGCCCAAACGCTTCGGCGAAACCATCTGCTACGGCATCCCCGGCGAGCCGGTGGACGGGCAGGCGGCGGCAGGGAAAGTGACCTACCACGAGCAGGTCATCAAGATGTTCCTGCAAAACCTCGGCTACACGCCCATCTCCATCAACGAAGGCATGGCCACCGTACTCTCCGAACTCGGCCAGGACGACTACACCGGCATCGGCATCAGCATGGGCGGGGGCATGTGCAACGTGTGCCTCTCCTACCTGTCCTTCCCGGTGATCACGTTCAGCATCCAGGCCGCAGGCGACTACATCGACACCATGACCGGCCAGGCCGTTGGCGAACCCGCCACCAAGATCAAGTTCATCAAGGAAGAGGAGCTCGATCTCTCCCGCGAAGCGGGCGACATGGTGCAGACGGCCCTGCACATCTACTACGACGCCGTCATCCACAAGCTGCTGCACAGCCTGCAGCGCGTGCTGGCCGCGTCCGACAAGCTGCCCAAGATCGCCAAGCCCATCCCCATCGTGCTCTCGGGCGGCACGGCCATGCCCAAGGGCTGCGTGAACAAGTTCCGCAAGGTGCTCGACACCGTTTCGCTGCCCATCGCCGTCTCCGACGTGCGCCTGGCGGCGGACCCCCTGCACACCACCGCGCGCGGCGCGCTCATCATGGCCATGAGCGAGTCCGCCTAGGACGCGAATCCCGGCCGCGCCTTCACGCCCGAAGGCGCGGCCCTCCCGAACCAGACGCCATGGACACAGGCTCCCCAATGCCCAGGCCGCCCCATGTGGCCGTGTTTTCCCCGGACTTCGTGCGCGGCAACGTGCTCCTGCGGCGTCTCGCCAGGGACACCCCCCGCGCGGCCCTGCACGACGCACTGGCCGCGCTGCGCCAGGGGGTTCGCGCTGCCCAGCCCCGCGTGGTGGTGTTTGACGCCACGGCAGCCTCGCCGGGCGAACTGCGCGCCCTGCCCGAACTCTGCCGGGAGCTCCCCCCCGGCTGCGAAGTCGTCGTGCTCGGCGCGTTGCCCGAAGGCTTCGGCCTCCCGGAAGAGCACGGGGTTGCCTCCGTCCTTCCGGGGACGCTCGACCCGGAAGCAGTCGCCCTGGCCGTAAGCCGCACCTGCGCGCGCCCCGCGCCGTCCGCCCGGACCAAGGAAGCCCCCGCGCCCCACACCATCGACGCCGCGCAACGGCCCGAAGCGCCTGCTCGCGACATCGAAACCGACCTGCTGGCTTTCCTCAAACTGGACTAGCGCCGTGACAGCACCCACTCCAGCGATCATCGCCGTCATCGGCCCCAAGGGCGGGGTCGGAAAAAGCACCATTTCGGCCAATCTGGCCATCTGCCTGGCCCGCACGGGCGCGCGCGTCATCGCGGTGGACCTCGACCTCGGATCGGCCAACCTCAACGTCCTGTTCGGCCACAGGAACGTGCCCTGCACGCTGGACGATTTCCTGTTAGGCAAGATCCCCGAGCTGGATCAGGCCGTCCTTCCCACCGGCATCGAGGGGCTTTCGCTCATTTCCGGGGGCAACGTCCCCGGCATCGCAAGCCTTCCCTACCAGCGCAAGATCAAGCTCATGCGCCACCTGCGCAAACTCCCGTGCGACTACCTCCTGCTGGACCTTGCTGCGGGCGTCACCAACAACGTGGTCGATTTCGCCCTCATGGCCGGGAAAAGCCTGCTCGTCACCACGCCCGACGTGCCCTCGCTCATGAGCCTCTACAGCTTCCTGAAAACCATGGTGTTCCGCAGGATGGCGCTGTACCTCAAGCAAGCCGGAGCCGCGGAGATCCTCGCGCTGCTTGAAATGGCCAAGGACGCCGAGAGCCACCCGGAACTGAAAACCTTCGAGGCCCTGCTCGAACGCGTCCACGCGGTCGATCCGTCGACGGCCGAAAAGATGCGGCGTGTCAACGCGCGCTTCGCGCCCGCCACGCTTGTCAACAGGGCCTCGGGAGACGCCGGAAGCAAGGCCGGAGCCACCATCAACAAACTGATGGAAAAATTCCTGAACATCACCGTGCACGACATTTTGACCGTGCGCGAAGACCCCGCCGTGACCAGGGCGGCCATGAAGCTCCGGCCCGTGCTGCTCGAGGAGCCCGGCTGCCCCTTCGGCAAGGACCTGGCAAGGGCTGCCGCGTTCATCGTGAACAAAGGGCCATGACCATTCAAAGCCAGAACCAGCAAGCGCGAGGGGCCATGGAAGAACAACACGCCACCGCACCAGCGGCACAGGAATCGGCGCGCCAGCCCGAGACGGCCTTGATTTCCGGCCTCGTGTCCCGTCTCACAGGCCAGAACCAGCGGCTGGCCCTGCTGATGGAGCAGTTCGCCGCCGCGGAAGCGCAACGCCGGATGGTCTTCGAGGAGCGCATCTTCGAACTTCGCTCCGTGGCCAGGCAGGCCCTCGAAGAGAAAGAAAGGCTCGAACACGCCGCAGCCCGGTCCAAGGCCGAGCTGGCGGCCATGAGCGCCCAGGCCGCGCGCTTCGCCGACCGCGCCTCCCAATGCCAGGAGCGCCTTGAAACGGCCCAGCGCGAGGTGGATGTGCTCAGGCGGGAGCTCAACTCCTGCCGCGACAGGCTGGTCGATTCGGAACGCGCGCGGCACGAGGCGCAGGACGCCCTGCGCTCCCAGCGGGAGGTCAACCAGGAGCTCAAGCGCGACCTGGACCGCCTCCAGCGCCAATGGCAGCAGATCATCGACCGGGACTGATAACCTCACGCCCGTATGGGAGGCGACATGTCGGCAACGGCGCCCAACGAACACGACGGCCCCGGGAATTCCTCCATCTCCGGACTTTCCAATCTCGCCGAGTCGCAGGAGCGGGTCCTTTCCCTGCTGGAGGCCACGGCTTCGCGGCTGGCCATGGTGGAGTTCGCCCCGGCCGCGCCGGCTTCGGACGAAGAGAAGGAGCGGCTCCGCCAGGAGACCAAGTCCCTGTCCGCCGCCTTGGAGCAGGAGCGCCTGAACGCCGCTCGGGAACGCGACGAGGCGCAGGAACTGCTGCGCCAGGCCGGGCAGGAGCTGGAGCAGGCAGCCCTCGCCACGCAAGAGGAGCGCCGCCAGTCCGAGGAGCTGGCCCAGGAACTCGGAGCGGCGCGCTCCCTGCTCGAAAAGGCGCGCGCCGACGCGCTGCGGGCGCAGGGAGACCTGGACTCCGCGCGCGGGGAAATGGAGCGCCTGAGGGACGAACTGTCCCGATCCAATCCTGCGCCCGAGATCGAGGAGGCCAAGGCCGCTGAGAAAGCCCTGCACGAAGAGTGCTCGCGCCTGGACACCGCCCTTACTGAGGAGCGGCGTCGCGCGGAGCAGGCGGAGGCCCGGATGCGCACGCTGGCCGCCGGACGCGACGAGGCGCAGGAAAGGCTTGCCCTGGCTGAGGATCGCGCTCGCTCGGCGGAGAAGCGCATCCAGGAGCTGGAAACCTTTGGCCAGGAGCTGGAGGCGAGAGGACAAGAGCTGGAGGCGAGGCGGCAGATGCTGGAGGCGAGGCTGGCCGAAGCGCTCGCCGCCGCAGAGCAGACGACGCCCGCCTCCACCGGCACGGAGCAGGAACAAGCGCCTCACCGCACGGACGCTGCGGACGCTTCCGGCGTGCGTTTCTGGAAAAGCTGCTGCCTGGGCCTGATGCTCGTGCTTGTGGTGGCTCTTTCCGCCCTCTGGGGGGACGGGGATCGCCAGAGACCACAGCCTCCGGTCCAGCGCCCCGCGTCCGGCGAAGCCGCGCGGACGTCTGGCGCGGAGGACAAGGAACGCCCCGTTTCGCCCCGGGAGCACGCAACCGGAGTGGCCGTGCAGCCGGTACAGCCCGGCGAGCCCCGGGCCAAAGCTGAACAGCAGACGCCGCCCCCTGCCCCCGCCGCTCCCGTTGCCCCCGCAGCTCCCGTCGAACCCGTTGCGCCCGCAGCTCCCGTCGAACCCGTTTCGCCCGCTCCCGCGCCGCCAACGGCCCCGGCTTCCCCCGGGAAGGAAATCATCTCCGCCGCCGCACCCGGGACCGCACCAACAGCTGGGCCTCCTCCTGCAGCGGCCCCAGCCGTGTTGCCTCAAACGCCGCCTGCGAAGCCCGAGGCTGCAGGTCCGGACCAGTTCAGCCTGCCCTTTCCGCCTGCCGCTGATGTTCTGAGCCCGGCCCAGGGCAAGGACATCGCGGAGTTGGTCAAAAAGATCCTGGCCAAGCCGCGCAAGGCCGTGCTTGTGCTGGGCTACGCCGATGCCCAGCCGCTGCGTGGAGTGCTCGCCAAACGCTACCCTGACAACGTGGCCCTGGCCCAGGCCCGGGCCCTGGCCGTGGCCCGGGCCCTGGTGGCGGGCGGCGTTCCGGAAAAACTGGTGACGGCCTGCGGAGTGGGCGCCGTACGCCCGTTGTCCTCCGGCCAGCCTGCGGCAGGCGGCCTGCTGGCCCGTCGGGCCGACGTGCTGGCCTGGTAATGGTAACGCTCCGGGGAACCGGCGCGACGCCCCGGAGCGTCGCGCCGGTTCCTCCGTGATTTCCCCGACCGGCTGAGGTCAGTCCAGGGAGGCCACGGCGGAGCGAACCGCCTGCGCGCCCCACTCCCGTTCAAGGCGGCGGATCATGAAGTGCCCGCGCGCCGTGCGCTGGTAATGGTCCAGGAAGATGGCGTTGAGGGCGGCCCCGCCGATGGCCCCGGCCAGGGGGAGCGACTGCGCCAGGAACTTCTCCTCCAACATCACTCCGAAGCGCGGGGCGATGAACTCGACCATGCGCAAGAGGGAAGGGCGCAGCGTGTTGCGTTGCGCGCCCGAGGCCACGAAGGTCAGGGCGGTGCGCACCTCTTGCGCGAAGAGCGAGCGGGTGGTGAAGTAGCTGGCCAGCACGGGCTCGTCCGGGGCGTGCTCGCCTTCCAGCCCGAAGACCTCGATGCAGGCCAGGCGTGCCTCGACGCGGCGCAGATCCTCCCCGTGGTGCCTGGCCAGAGCGGCGATGGAGCGCAGCATGATCGAGGTCGAGACCGTGATTTCCAAGGGAAGCGAAGCCAGGCCGCCGAAACCGCCGATGCCCCCGGAAAGCATCACGCCCCATTTGTGCAGGCGCGATTGGTCGCTGCGCGCCTCCTCGTTCATAGTGTGGGAGATGACGTATTCGGAGAGCTTGAGCAGCGCCCCGCGCGACCCCTTGGCAATGGCCTCGCGCGCCTTGCGGGGCAGAAGGGCGTAGGCCTGGTCCACGGGCGTGCCGAGCGTCGTGAGGAAACGGTGGGACAGGCCGCGGTGCTCAAGCAGCGTCCTGGCCGTCCGCAACTGCTCCATGGCCGGAGCGTCCAGTGCCTCGCCCGGCCCCTTCCCGGGCGCTATGGTGCGGACCGGCGGCGAATCCATAGGCGTGCGCGGCCTCCAGGGATCAGTAGTTGAAGAACATCAGCTTCACGCTGAGCACGAGGAACACCGGAATGAGCAGGCGCAGCAACGTCTTGTCGCTGAAGCGCGGCGAGAGGCGCGCACCGATCTGCGCGCCCACGATGGTGCCTGCGGCCAGGCTCAGGGCCGTCTTGTAGGGCAGCGTGGTCGAATACAGGAGAGCGATCAGCGTGAAGCCGGAGTTGATGGCGGTGATGTAGTGCGATGTGGCCGTGGCGATGTGCACGGGGAACTTGAGGATGTACACGAGCGCGGGAACCTGCATGAGCCCGCCGCCGATGCCGAGGAACGTGGAAAGAGCGCCGATCAGCGCCGTCACCCCCATGCCCAGCGGCTCGTCCACGGTGTAGGCGAAGGTGTTTCCCTGGCGGTCTACGATGCGCCTGGACGCGGGCTTGCGCACGTCGGAGTCGGCTTCGGAGAGGAACTCCGCTCCGAAGCTCAGGCGCGGCTTCCTGCCGCGCCGCCGCAGATGCTTGAGCCCGCCGAAGAAGGGGCTGATGCTTCGCCCGTCGGCGCTCACCGGCTTGGCGTAGATGTAGAGGGCCAGAAGCAGCAGGAAGAACCCGAACAGGAACGAGAACACGTTCATGTGGATCCAGTGGATGGCCATGACGCTTGCGATGCCGCCCGGTATGGCCACAAGGCCGAACTTGGTGCCGCTGGCCATGTCCACCCGCCACTCGCGCATGTAGGCGATGGTGCCGGAGAGGGTGTTGCAGAAGATCGCCAGCACCGAAACGGCCACGAGCGTTGGCGTGTCGTAATGGTAGAACATGGCCAGCACCGGCACGATGAGCGGGCCGCCGCCGATGCCCGCGAGCGTCCCGTAACAGCCGACGAACAACCCGAACAGAACCAGGGCGGCGATTTCAAGCATGAATGCATCCTTGCGGACAATGCTGACGGCTTCGCGGCGCAACGCTCCCGCGACGGCCGCATGCGTCCGCGTGTTCCGTAAAAGGCCTATTCGACATCGCCGGCCTCGCTGAACACGCGGTCGTCGGGGATGCCGAAAAAGGTGAACGCCGGGGGCTCGCCATGGAAGAGCAGGCCGCCCACGGCGTCGAGCGTCTTCTCCCAGGGGCCGTGCCCGGGTTTGGGGCGGCCGTGGCCTCCCAGACAATAGACGAGGGAGGGGTCGTGGGGCACGCCGTGGCTCTCGGCCTCGTCGAGGAGTTCCGGCACGTTCGGGTGCTCCATGAATCCGTAGCGGGCCACGACATGGTGGACGCCCTGGCCCAGGTGTCGCACGGCCAAGCGCTTGCCCTCCTCAACGGTGGGGTCGCCGGTCCTGCGCAGGCACACGATCACGACGTGCTCATGCAGAACGCCGCGCTCCCCGAGAAAATCCACCAGGGATTTTGGAGTGTTGGCAACCTCAAGGCCCAGAAAGACCGCCGTGCCGGGAGCGCGCGCCAGCGGAATCTCGGCCAGACGCCTCATGAACGACTCCAGCGGGATGGAGCCTCTTGAAAGCGTCAGACGCCAATTGCCGTCCAGATGGCGCTTGCTGGCCAGCATGCACAGCATGGCCGCACAGGCCGCCAGCAGGACGAACCAGCCGCCGCTGACTATCTTGAGGAGGTTCGTGCCGAAGAAGAGCAGGTCCAGAATCAGGAACCCCGAAACCAGCGAAGCGGCGATCCACAGGGGCCATTTCCAGTTGCGTGTGATGACCAAGAAATAGAGGCAGGTGGTCACCACCATGGTTCCCGTGACGGCGAGGCCGAACGCACCGGCCATGTTGGCCGACTCGCGGAAGGCGAACACCAAAAGAACGCTCGCGCACATCATGATGGTGTTGATGGCCGGTATGTAGATCTGGCCCGGAATGATCCAGGAGGTCTGCATGACGCGCATCCTGGGCAGATAGTCGAGCAGGATGGCGTGGCGGGCGAGGGAGAACACCCCCGAAATCATGGCCTGCGAGGCGCAAATGGTGGCCATGGAGGCAAGCAGCACCATGGGGATGCGCAGCGCGCCGGGCACGATGCCGTAGAAAGGGTTGGAGACGATGGCCGGGTCGAGCAGAAGACCCGCCCCCTGCCCGAAATAGTTGAGCGTGAGCGCCGGAAGCACGATCGAAAACCACGACACCCGGATGGGCTTCGCGCCGAAATGCCCCATGTCGGCGTACAGGGCCTCGCATCCTGTGATGCACAGCACCACCGACCCAAGCACAGCGAATCCCGAGAGGCCGTGGCGGAACAGGAAATCCAGGGCGTGGTGCGGGGCCAGCGCCGCCAGCACCTCGGGAGCGCGCGCGATCTGTCCGAGGCCGAGCAGGGCGATAGAGGCGAACCACGTGAGCATCACGGGGCCGAACAGCCGCCCGATGCTCCCCGTGCCGCGACGCTGCAGGGCGTAGAGTCCGATCAGGATGGCCGCAGTGAGCGGCAGCACCGCCGGACGCGCCACGTCGGTGGCGTACCCAAGGCCCTCCACAGCCGAAAGCACCGAGATGGCGGGCGTGATCATGCCGTCGCCGAAGAACAGCGCCGCGCCCGCAAGCGTGCACAGCACGATGAGCTTCACGGAGCGGGCCGAGAAATGGTTGCCGTCCTTGCGCAGCAGGTTGAACAGCGCGAACAACCCGCCCTCGCCCTTGTGGTCGGCGCGCATGATGAACAGCACGTACTTGAGAGTGACCACCAGCATGAGCGACCAGAACACCAGCGACAACACGCCCAGGATGTTGGTCTCGCTCGGCGCGAGGGCTCCGTCGTGGAAGCAGGCCTTGATGGCGTAGAGCGGGCTCGTCCCGATGTCGCCGAACACGACGCCGAGCGCGCCCAGGGCCAGGGCCGGGGTGAGCGCGCCAAGATCACGCCCCGCGTGGCCGCTCACGACCCCAAGAGGGTCGCGCGCCGCCGGGTGCAGACCGCGCATGGCGTAGCTGCGCAGGAACCCGTCCACAAGGGGGGCGCTCGAAGGGTCTTTCCCGCGCGGGAGCCGCGCGCCGGAGGGGGGCGTCTTGTGCATGTTCGACGAGGAGTGGCGGAGTTCCCAACTCTCCCGCAGCGTTGGTTGCGGCAGGCCAGATGCGTTCGTGCTTATTTCCTTTTTCTTTACCGAATTTCTTCCGCCAGTCAAGGACGCGAACGCTGAGGAATGCACTGGCAGCGGCCTCCCCTCATGCATGTTCGCACATCCCCCCTTCTCGTGGCTGTGTTTCTCCGGAACGTGGCATTGCACTTCAACTGTTGGCCATGCCCATGTCGAACTCCTTAGAGTTTGTTTCACCACATCTGTGGATCGCAAGCGGAGGACATGTCTGACATGGAGTTTCCTGCCGCAACCATCTTCACGCGCCACCCGCAGGAGCCCTGCACCCGCGCGCTTGCCTTCCGGCTCAGGATGCCTATGGTTGCTCCATGAAAACACTCACCCTTCCTTTTCTGGCGTTTCTTGGCTTCGAAGGCTGCCTGTGCCTTGTCGTCCTTCTCAAACTCGCCCCCGCCGCCATCAAGACGGGAAGCGCCCTGGCCGTTGCAGGCGCCATCGGAGCGGCCATTCCGTGGAGCCTTGTGGCCGCGACAGGCCTTGCCGTCTGGCGATTCGCCGCCTCGCGCCGGAACTGACGCCCAACGACCCTGATATTCCATGGCCTGGAAGCTACTTACGGAAAGAGAGGGATTTTCTCCAAATGATATTGACATTGATTCTCACTACCACTAGAAGGCTGCCATCCCCACCGGGGAGAATTTCCATCACGGAGGTTCCAGATGTTTCTTCAAGGCTCTTACCCCCCTGGCCTGGACAACCCGGCCGCAGCCTTCCAGCATATGCCCCCCAACTGCCCCGCCTACCGCTTCGATGAGGTTTCCTACGAAGCCCGCAAGGAACAGATCCGCCAGCGGGCCTCCCTGCGGCGCGAGGCGGAAGCAGGTCCAACCGACGAGGCCCAGAAGGTCTTTCAGGCCGCCCTCAGAATCAGGAACGGGCGCAGCGCCAAACGGCGCAGGATCGCCCTGGGGGTGTCCCTGGCCATAGGCGCGGCGGTTGTGCTTGCCCACCCCGCCACGCGCGGCGCCGCCATGGCCCTGGGGCGCACCCTGGGCGCTGCGCTCCCCGGCGGCATCGTCGGAGCGCTCGCGGACCACGTTTCCGTGCCCATCGTGTCCAAAGGCCTGGCCCTGGCCGGCTTCGCCACGCCTCTGTAGAGGAGCCGCACGCTCATGGCATCGCTTCACGTTCTCGAAAGGCCGACAGAGGCTCTTTCCACGGTCCTCCGGGACGCGCCGCGGAACCTCGCGCCGGGGATTTCCCGGCCAGACGCCGCCTCCCGGGCCACCGCACTCCCCTCGCGGGCGGTCCAGACCAGGGGCGTCACCAGAAAGCAGTGGCGCACGGTCGCCAAGACCGCCCTGGGCGTGGGACTGGGCGCCCTCGCCCTGACGGGCTTCGGAGGAAGCCGCGCCCTGAAGGTCCACACCGCGCTGGGTTTCGCCTTCGTGGCGCTCAGCCTCTGGCACGTCTCGCTCTACAAGTCCCACAAGAAACACTGCGCCTGATCCAGGGCGCACCCGCCCCTCTCCTTCCTGCGCGACGCGGCCCCCTTCCCGGCGGGCCGCGTCGCGCGCCGTGCGCGTTCCACCTGCAATTCCGCCCGCTGCGGTGCGGTTTGCCGCATCCCTGCGCCGTATTCCGTTCGACGGCGCATTCATGCTACCCAACGCGCGGGCCCATGCCCGTTCTCTCCAAGGAACCACACCATGACCTTTCCCGGCCACATCCATTGCGACTCCATCATGGACAGCCTCGCTGACGGAGTCTTCACCGTCGACAAGGACTGGACCATCACGTTCTTCAACCGCGCCGCCGCGAACATCACCGGCATCCCGGCCGTGCAGGCGGTCGGACGCAAATGCCGCGACGTGTTCCACTCCTCCATTTGCGACGGAGCCTGCGCCCTCAAGACGTGCATGGAGCAGAACCTTTCCATGACCAACAAGTCCATCCACATCGTCAGGCCGGACGGGAAACGCATCCCGCTGTCCATCAGCGCCTCGCCCCTGCGCGACAAGGGTGGACGCATCATCGGCGGCGTCGAAACGTTTCGCGACCTCTCGGACATCTCGCTCATGCGCCGCCAGTTGCAAGGGGAGCGCACTCTGGAGGACATCATCACACGCAGCAGGAGCATGACCCGCGTGCTGGACATCCTCCCGCGCATCGCCGCAAGCCGGACCTCGGTGCTGCTGCTTGGGGAATCCGGCACGGGCAAGGAGTTGGTCGCCAGGGCCATCCACAACATGAGCCCCCGCAAGAACGGCCCCTTCGTAACCGTCAACTGCGGCGCGCTGCCCGAAACGCTCATGGAATCTGAGCTCTTCGGCTACAAGAAGGGCGCCTTCACCGACGCCAAAACCGATCACAAGGGGAAATTCCAGGCGGCCCACAAAGGCACGATCCTGCTCGACGAACTGGGCGACCTGCCCTACCGCCTGCAGGTGAAGTTGCTGCGCGTGCTGCAGGACATGATCGTGGAGCCCCTGGGCTCGGCCAGCCCCGTCGCGGTGGACGTGCGCGTCATCGCCGCGACGAACCTTGATCTCGAAGCCATGGCCGCCGCAGGCCAGTTCCGCCAGGATCTCTTCTACAGGCTCAACGTGGCGAGAATCGCGCTGCCGCCCCTGCGCGAACGCCCCGAAGACATCCCCTTGCTGGCCAGGCATTTCCTCGAGCACTTCAACGCCGTCCAGGCCTGCCAGGTGGAGGGGCTCTCGGAAGACGTCACCTTCCTGCTGTTGCGCCACACCTATCCCGGCAACATCAGGGAGTTGCGCAACATTCTGGAGTACGCCACGCTTCTGCAGCACAAGGGATTCATTCAGGTGGAGCACCTGCCGGAGTACCTGCACCCCGATCCGCAGCAACCGGCCCTGGCCCGCCCCGGCATGACCCTGCGGGAGATCAAGCGCCAGGCCGCGCTCCAAAGCATCAAGCGCAACGGCGGGCGCAAGATGGCGGCATGCCGCGAACTCGGCATCAGCAAGGACACCCTCCGCAGGATTCTCGGAAACGGGCAGCACCCGACCGACGACGCATAACGCGCCTGACACGGTTTCCTCGCGGGCCCATTTTGCGCCGCTCTCCGACCAGCCAAACGCTAACCACTTAACATTACTGACCAGCATTTCTGGCCCAATCCATGCTGTGCTTGTATTTCGCCTCGCAGCAGCGCAGGCGACGGAGCTTTCCGTCTCCGTAAACCACAACACGACAGGATTTGTGCATCATGCTGGGCGAATCGTGGAGGATGTTCGAAGGCGCATCCGGGATCAAGGCGAAGCCGCTTCTGTACTTCCTCCTTGCGACAGCCGGGGCGGCTCTGGCCGCCACCGGAATCTACTGGGGGGTCTACGGCTACAAGCATTGGAACGGCGACATGGCCGTGGCCGGGCGCATCCTGACCGCAGCGGGGACCGCCCCGGTCCGCGCGCCCTCGCCTGCCGCCGGAATGGGCCAGTACGTGTGCCCCGTGCACGGCGCCGTCGGCATGCCCCGCTTCAACACGGCTGGCGTGCCGCTCTGCCCCGTCGGCGGTGAGGCCATGCAGTTTCGCGCCGCCGTGACGGCAGGGGCCACCCCCGCTGCGTTCGCAGGCGGCTGAGGCGGCGGCATGACTGGCCCGGCGGGCCAGACGACCCCGAACTCCTTCCGACAGGTCGCGGCCGCTTCTCCCGCCCCCCAAATGGGCCAGAATGCGCAGGAAACCATGATCGACGCCACCCAGAACGGAAAAACCGCCAAGCCCGCCCCGGGCGGGCAGGCCATGGGCCAGAACGCCAGGGAAACCATGCTGGACGCCGCCCAGGCCGCGTTCACAGGAGGCTGAGCCCGTCCCTAGACGGCCAGTTGGCCGGTCAAAACCTTGCAGCGGAGAATAATCGGTCCGAACCGGCGCACACGAGCGCGCATGCGGCCAGCGATGGCGGCGGCCCCGGGGCCGACCGGAGCGAAGACGCGACGCGTCAGGCGTCGACACACCAGCCGCGAGCCGTGAAGGCTCGCGCATGCCCAAAGGGAAGCCGCGTGGCGCAGCATGTTCGAGGCCGCAGGCCGATGTCGTTCTTCAGCAATTCCTTCCTGCTTGTCTTCCTGATCGTTTCGGGCGCGCTCATGGCCGTTTCGCTCATGATGTCCTCGAACGCGGGCGACAGCACGCCGCAAGCGGAGCTGGCGGCGGCGATGCGCCGCAAGCAGGGCTGGGTTCCCCTGCCTGGCAACCTTGGCCTGAAAACGGCTGCCGCGAACAAGGTCTACTACGACCCCACCATCCGGGACATCATCCTGGCGGACTGCTCCTCGTGCCACGGCGGGGCCGTGCGCAACCTGATGGATTACGACAATCTGAACGCCTACGTGCAAAGCGGCATGCTCGAAGCCATGATCCAAGGCCCCATGGCCCAGTTCGCCGGGGCGGACGCCTCGACCATCCTCGACTGGATCGCCGCTGGCGCGCCGGAACACCCTGCGGGCGCTGCCGGGGCAACCCCCGCCGCCTGGCGCAGCCAGCCCCGTCATCCTGGGACCGTGCTGCATCAGGCCGGTCGCGCGCCTGCGAGCGGGCAACATGTCGCGACGCCGGGCGCCTCCACCGGTTGGCGGGCGCTGCCTTGAAGCGCGCCCTCCCCTTTCACACTACCAAACGAAGACGTGCATGAAATATCCTTCCATCTGCAAGAGTTGCGCATACCAGGGGTACAGCCCCGAGTTCTGCGCCCTTCACCGCAAGCACCTTCTGAAGCAATCGGACGGGTGTGCGCGCGCTCCGCGCCCTGTCAAGGGCCGGTACGTCAACGGGAAGACGTTCGTGGCCGGAGTGTGCGCGGGCGTGCTGACCTCGGTGGTGGGCCTCTCGGTGGCCTGCCTGGCCGGGGTCAAGGCGCTGTGCGGCACGGCGGCGTCGGCCAAGCTCGTCACAGGCGCTGGCGCGGCAGGCGGCGTGACCGGCATGACGCTCAAAAAGCGCCCGCCGCGCAGCAGCTCGAGAGCTTCATCCGTTGCGCCGGTCCAGGGGCTGGACGACGAAGGGGAATTCCCCTGCCCGCCGCTGTGAGGGATTCGGATTGCCGGGCGTCTCAACGCCTGTCCTCACCCTTCGGGAAAACGAGACCAGGAGGCTCCCCATGCATGTGATGCTCATCCTGGCCGCCGGCGTGGTGGCCTATCTGCTCTTTCGCAAGCTGTTCTGACCTGCGCGGCCAGTGACGCCGGAAGTCACGGAGAGCGTGGAAGCGCCTCGCTGTGCCCGAGGCTGCTCGATTTCCCGCCCCGACAAGCTGGGTTCGCTCCGACGATGCGGCGCTAGTGTCGTGATTTTGAAAAACATGAAATGTTTTTCAATATTAAAATCAATGGTTTTGTATGATTGCCTCAAGAGTTCGTATGGACGGATTTTGAGGACGCAACACTAGCATGGCATCCGCAGGAACGCGGCTGCCACCACGGCCGCCGTCGTTGCCCCCAGGGCCGCTCCGGCGAGAACATCCGTGAAGTGGTGCTTCAGCAGATAGACCCTGCTGATCCCCACAAGAAGGGCCAGGGAATACGCCGGAAGCGCCGCGCCGTCGATGCAGGCCGCCGCCGTGGCCGCCGCCATCCAGGCCCGGGCGGCGTGGTGCGAGGGGAAGGAATACCGATCCCAGGCCGCCCAGGCCCTGGGCGCTCTGGGCGAAGGCCTTGCCCGTCGAGTGAGATGGCGAAGGGCCGCGATGACGGGCAGCATGGCCGCCTCCCCCGTGAGGCAGCGCATGGCCGCCTCGCGAAGGTGCTCCCGGCCGTACAATGCAAGCGCCACGCACAGGGGCAGGACAACGCTCGCGGACCCGGCGACGCTCGCGGCGCGCATGGCCGCGTCTAGCCACGGACGGCGCAACCGGTCGAGCAAGCCCTGAGCCGCATCATCCAGGGCGGCAACGCCCCGCACGGCTAACCGCGCCCTTTGCCCGGCCTGCCGGTGAACACGCCGGTCTCGGTCAGCGCGTCCAGCAGTTCCCGGTCGAAGGCGTGATGGTTCAGGTACGCCGAAAAACCGCCGCGCCGCACGCCCTCCACGCTCAGGAACAGGGCCTGCTCCTTCGACGCCCCGGACCAGTCGAGCCCGTTTGCGGCCGCAGCCCTGCGGATGTTCTCCATGTGGCGGAAGCCCCCGGGCGGTCTGAGCTTGATCCGGCAACGGCCCTGCACGACCTCGGCCTCGCCCCCGACCAGGGCGAATGCCATGTCTCCGATGCGTTTGAGCAGATCGAAGTCCAGTATTTCGACGAGATACGCGCCCCGCTTGCGGCTGAGCACCCGCGCCATGGAATCCGCGACCGGCTCGTCGAGGTAGATGACGGCGTCGAAGGCGTCGATGTCCTGCGTGCGGATCAGGCGGTGGTGTTCGAACACCGCACCCGGACGGGAGAAATCAAGCGGGCGGTCGAGGTCTTGGTGGTCGAGGCACAAGGAGTCCATGCACAGCGTGTCCGCCAGGGCGGCGGCCAGGCTGCTCTTGCCGCTGCCCGGAGGCCCGTCCACCGCCAGGCGGCACGGCATGAGCCCGTTTCGGCGCAAGAGCTCCGCCAAGGCCCGGGCCGTCTGGACAGCCTGCTCCGGAAGGGGCGCAGCCTCCTCGCGGGCTGGCGCAAGCCTGCCAAGCAGATGGTCTGCGTAGGCCCGCAAACCCGGCCTGCGCAGACAGCCGCGAAGGAACGCCAAGCCGATTCCGGTCCCGGCGGCAGCCAAGCCCCCGGGGCCGACGGCAACCTTCAGCGCGGATTTGAACAGATTCCCCATGTCTGGCTCCAGCCGCCTCGCGGACAGGGCCACCCGTCCGGGCGGACCTCGTGAAGCTCCGGCTCACTGGACGGTCATGCCGCCCCGCTGGCCCTCCAAAACGCGCTCACCAGCATCCGCAGTCGCGAAAGAAGATGAAGTTCAGCAGCGTCGCGGCCAGGACCACGGCGAACAAAAACCACAGCCATCTGTTGCTGATCCTGGACGTCGAAGCGCACTTCATGCGGTTGATCGTTACCATGCATGCTCTTCTCGCACCGATGCCCAGCAATGTCCATCCGCGGCAACTCTGGCCGGGAAAGGGCATTCCATTGGGACTGCACCCGGCATCAGCAAAGCATGGGAAGCCGCCTGCAAACCGTCGCCCAAACGCAACGAAAAAGGGGTTACGGCTGTTCACCGTAACCCCTGTATTCTTGGTGGGCCATGTAGGACTCGAACCTACAACCAACGGATTAAGAGTCCGCTGCTCTACCAATTGAGCTAATGACCCGTTTGCGCTTCGAAAGTTGCCCCCCGTCGCGGAAAAGGGTGATTACGCGTTCGGACCCACCTTGTCAATCAATCGTCAAAAAGTTTTTGAAATTTCTTTGCCGCCGGCAGTCCGCCCCGCCCCTCCCGGAAGATTTGAAGTTCTCCCCGGCTTGGGCTATGGTTGCTTGTTCGACTCATCTTCAACCGCCCGCCGGGCGTTTCGGATATCGCCATGACTACCATTCTGGGACTCAGGTTCCGGGACAACGGCCAGATATACTACTACTGCGCCCCCAACCAGGTGATCCTGGCCGGGCAGCATGTCCTGGTCAAGACCGATCAGGGACCGGCCATGGCCCAGGTGGCCCTCCTGACCGAAAACCTCCCGCAGGACGTGGAGCCGACGGAACTCAAACCCATCCAGCGCCTCGCCGAACCGGAGGACCTCGTGCAGCACGAGGAGAACCGCCTCCTCGCCCGCGAGGCCATCCGCCACTGTCGGCGCTGCATCTCCCAGCGCGACCTCGACATGAAGCTCGTGGACGTGGAGATCCTCCTGGACCGTTCCAAGATGATCTTCTACTTCACCGCCCCGGGACGCATCGACTTCCGCGAACTCGTCAAGGACCTCGTCAAAGCCTACCGCACCCGCATCGAACTGCGACAGATCGGCGTGCGCCACGAGACGCAGATGCTGGGCGCCATCGGCAACTGCGGCCAGATGTGCTGCTGCGCCCGGTTCATCCGCAAGTTCCAGCCCGTCACCATCAAGATGGCCAAGGAACAGAACCTCTTCCTCAACCCCACCAAGATCTCCGGCATGTGCGGCAGGCTCCTCTGCTGCCTGGCCTACGAGCAGTCCACCTACGAAGAATTCCAGCGCCGCTGCCCCAAGATCGGCAAGAAGTACCAGACCAACCAGGGCCCCGTGAAAGTCCTGCGTTCCAACATCTTCCGCGAGACCATCTCCGTGTTCAACGAGCACGGAGAAGAGCGTGAACTCAACCTGGAAGAATGGAAGGCCATCGCGGGCGAAACCTGGACGCCCTACATCCCCCCCCAGCAACAGCCCCAGCAACGTCCCAGCGCGCCCCCCAGGCCCAGGCCCGAACCGGAATCCGCCCCCGACCAGTCCGACGCCGCAACCCACGGCAACGACGGCGAGGTGGTGGCCGCCGGACTCCCCGACGACCCCTCGCAGCCCCGGCCCAAGCGCAAACGCAAACGCAAGCCCAAGCCCAGACGCCAGGACGCGCCCCAAGCACCGCAAGCCGCCGAACCCGGAGAATGACCGTGGAACGCTTCTACATCACCACGCCCATCTACTACGTGAACGCCAGGCCCCACCTGGGCCACGCCCACACCACCATCCTGGCCGACGCCATGGCCCGCTTCCACCGCGTCATGGGCCACGACGTGCGCTTCCTCACCGGCACGGACGAGCACGGCGACAAGATCGTCAAGGCCTCCAGCGCCGCCGGGCAGACCCCGCAGGCCTACTGCGACGCCATCAGCGCCCTCTTCAAGGACCTCTGGCCCAAACTCGGCGTCGAAACAACCCAGTTCATCCGCACCACGGACCCCGAGCACAAACGTCTGGTCCAGAAGGCCCTGCAGCAGGTCTACGACGCGGGCGACATCTACTTCGGGGAATACGGCGGCCACTACTGCTTCGGTTGCGAGCGTTTCTACACCGAGAAGGAACTCGTGGACGGCCTCTGCCCCGACCACAAGACCAAGCCCGAATACATCGCGGAAAAGAACTACTTCTTCCGCATGGCCAAGTATCAGCAGTGGCTCCTGGACCACATCAAGGCCAATCCCGAGTTCATCCGCCCCGAGCAGTACCGCAACGAGGTGGTGGCCCTCCTGGAGTCCGGCGCGCTCGAAGACCTCTGCATTTCCCGCCCCAAGTCCCGCCTGGACTGGGGCGTGGAACTGCCCTTCGACAAGGACTACGTGGCCTACGTCTGGTTCGACGCCCTCCTCAACTACCTCACCGCCCTGGGCTGGCCCGACTCCAAGCCCATGGCCGACTACTGGCCGCACGCCAACCATCTGATCGCCAAGGACATCCTCAAGCCCCACGCCGTGTTCTGGCCCACCATGCTCAAGGCCATGGGCCTCGAACCCTTCCAGCATCTCAACGTGCACGGCTACTGGCTCGTCAAGGACACCAAGATGTCCAAGTCCCTGGGCAACGTGGTGGAACCCCTGGCCCTCAAGGACAAATACGGTCTCTCCGGCTTCCGCTACTTCCTCCTGCGCGAAATGACCTTCGGCTACGATTCCTCCTTCTCCGAAGAGGCCCTCTGCGCGCGCTTCAACTCCGACCTCGCCAACGACCTGGGCAACCTCTTCAGCCGCTCCCTGGCCATGACCCACAAATACTTCGACGGACGAATCCCCCAGGCCGGGCAGGGCGGACCCGACGAAGACGAACTGCGCTCCATGGCCAAGGAAGCCTGCCTCAACTTCCAGCGCCTCTTCGACCGCTTCCAGACCGCCAAGGCCCTCGACTCCCTCTGGGAACTCGTGCGCGGCCTCAACAAATACATCGACACCCAGGCCCCCTGGACCCTCTACAAGGAACAAAACCCCTCGCGCCTGGCCACCGTCATGGTCCACGTGCTCGAATGCCTGCGCAAGGTCGCCGCCCACCTGCTCCCCGTCATGCCCGAGGCCGCCTCCGCCATGCTCGAGCAACTGGGCTGCAACCCCGACCCGGCCTCCATCAACCTCCCGGTGGAAGCCGACGGATGGGGCCAGCTCACCCCGGGAACCCTCGTGGCCAAGGCGTCCAACCTCTTCCCGCGCATCGAGGCCCCCGCCGCCTCCGCGCCCGAGGCCGCCCCCAAAGCCAAGGCCCCCAAGCCACAGCCCGCCCCGGCCGCGCCCGCCGGGCCCAAGGAACCCATCGACTTCGAGGACTTCCAGAAGCTCGACCTGCGCGTCGCCACCGTGCTCGAAGCCACGCCCGTCCCCAAGGCCGACAAGCTCCTCCTGGTCAAACTCGACGCCGGAGACCCCGAACCCCGACAGGTGGTCGCGGGCATCGCCGAATTCTGGAAACCCGAAGACCTCGTGGGACGCCAGGTCGTCGTGGTCGCCAACCTCAAACCCCGCAAGCTGCGCGGCGTCGAATCCCAAGGCATGATCCTCGCCGTCAAACGCGAAGGCGGCCTGGAACTGCTGCGCCCCTCCGAACCCGTCATCCCCGGCAGCGCCGTCTCCTGATCGCGACGCCCCCGACACCGACGCGCAAGCCGCCCCGGAGCCACCAGGCCCGGGGCGGCATTTTATGGCGGACACGCAGGGACTGGCCGGGCATGCAAGCACGGGACTTCGCGACGGCGTATGGTACGGCAGGGATGAGCGGCCAGGCAGTCGGGGAATATGCCTCCGGCGGCCAAAGGGCTACGCCCTTTGGAATCCCTCTCCGCTTCG
>NZ_JBZVFJ010000038.1:0-27027 GCF_058402725.1 Fundidesulfovibrio sp.
CGGACATGGCCTTGCAGGAGAAGTAGAGCGAACCCTGGCACACGATGGTATGGCCGCGGTAATTGTAGGAGCCGCCGGAGAACTCGGTGAAGCGCCGGACGAACTCGCTGCGTCCGCCTTTCAGACGGCCCCAGTTCAGGCAGAACTGGTTGTTCTTCACGCCGAAGTCCGGGTGGTCCGGGTCGATGAGGTATTTGAGGTTCTCGGCGTGCTTGGTCTTGAAGTCGGCCAGGGTCATTTTCTTGTTGGCGACTTCGGTTGCGTCCTTTTTGAGGGCGTCGGATATCTTGGGATCGCGGCAGGTCAGGATGTCCTTCAGGCCGTCCACTTTGCCCTCGCCGAAGAGGTCGCCGCCTTCAACCACCTCGGCCACGGCCTGCTCGAAGGGGATGGCCTTCCACTTGTTCTCGCCGCGTTTGCCCGCCCGCTTGAGCACCTTCACGATGCGGTAGGGGTCATACAGGGTCTGGATGCCCGCGTAGCCCTTGGGGCAAAGCGGGGCATCCATCAGGGCGGCTTCGGCCAGGGGGGTCTTGTAGGGAAGCTGCGGGGTCAGGGTCCACGGTGAAATGGGGCTGCCGTCGATCTTGACCACGTTGCCGTTCTCGATCTTCACCTTGATGCCGCACTGGGTGTTGCACTGCTGGCAGGCCGAGAAGATCATGCCCTCGGGCTTGTAGCCCTGATAGGGGGAGGGTTCGGCCTCGCCGGGCGCGGCCTGGGCGATCCCTTCCCCGGCTGCCAAAGCGCAGCCGAGCAGGGCGGAGGATTTCAGGAAGTCTCTGCGGTCCATGGGGTCACCTCCTCAGCGGGCCTGGCTGGGTTGGGGGGCGCTTCCGTAGAGGGCGGGAAACGCGCGGGGGCCGATGACGAAACCGAACAGGGCCAGGCCGCCGACGCCCGCCGCCATGCACCACTCGGCGAGGCTGGGCAGGTAGCTGAGCAGGAGCCTGGGATGCTGCCAGGCGTTTTCCAACCCGGGGAGCATGGCCACACTCTGGGCCGGGACCACGAAGGCCCAACGCGCCCCGGCAAAGCCCACCAGGATGAGCAGGCAGGCCCAGGCCGCCAGGCCGGGGTTGTTCCGGCATTGCGGCAGCAGGATGAGCGGCAGCACGACACCGGCCGCAACATGAAGCCCCCAGAAGGCCCATGCGCCGGGTCCGGACGCCAGGTTGGCCAGGGCCGCCATGGTCTCCACGCGACCGCCCTGCCAGTTGATCCACAGCCAGACGCCTTCCAGGACCGCGAAGCCCACAAGCAGGCGCAGCACAACGCCCGAGAGCAGCACCGCGCCGTCCCAGTCCGTGCGGCTCCACCAGGCCAGGGCGCAGACCAAGGCCCCGCCGCAGAGCAGCGCGGCCGTCACGAAAAGCACCGGAACCACGGGGCCGCTCCAGAGGCCGTGCCCGGTGAGCACCGAGAAGAAGAAGCCGTTGGTGAAATAGAAGCACAACCCCACCGGGATGGTCACCCAGCTCCAGAAGATCGCCTGCCCCTCGTCCCCCCGGGCGAAGGCCAACGCCTTCAGGAAGGAGACCGCGAGCACGGCGCCGAAGAAGACGAACATCCAGAACATGGGGGAGGTGAGGCTGGGCGAGAGCACGAAGTTGAACATGCGCTCGAAGCGCCCCAGGTCCGAGGCGATGGCGATGCCCGCGCAGACCTCCGCCACCAGGGCCGTGTAGGTGGCCAGGCCGCCCAGCGGCTTGAGCTGCTTGAGCCCGAACAGCTCCGTGAGGGCAGAGACCAGCAGGCCCCCCGCCGAGAAGCCCACGAACAGGAGGTACATCACCACGCCCATGCCCCATGGCACGTAGGAACCGAGGTTCGTCCCTCCGGCGCGGTGGATGAACACGTCCGCCACGGCGTAGGCCAGGGCGGCCAGCCCGGCGAAGCTCAGATACAGGAGAGGCTTGTTGACGCTTGCTTTCATGGCGTGCCTCCTAGGCCAGGTAGAACACGGCCGGGCGGGTGCCCAGTTCCGGCTTGAGCGTGGTGGCGCGGGGCGATCCGATGAGTTCGCTCACCAGGGAGCCCGGGTCGGAGCGGTCCCCGAAGTAGGTGGCGCGGCCCACGCAGCTGGTCACGCAGGAGGGCAGCTGGCCCACGGCCAGGCGGTGCAGGCAGAAGTGGCACTTGCGGGCGTTGCCGACGGGCGATCCCTTGCCGCGCTCGCCCCAGGCCTTGCCGTATTCCGGGGCGTTCTGCTTTTCGTAGGCGCGTGCGGCGTAGCGCCCCTGCACCTGGCCGGGGGACTCGGCCGTGCGGGAGGTGTAGAACCCCCCGAAATCGGCGCAGCGCGCCCCGTAGGGGCAGGCGGCGATGCAGTAGCGGCAGCCGATGCAGCGCGTGTAGTCCATCACGGTGACGCCCTGGGCGTTCTTGAAGGTGGCCGACACAGGACACACGGAGACGCAGGGCGGGTTCTCGCACTGCATGCAGGGCCGGGGCAGGAAGCGGCGACCCACGTTGGGGTAGGTCCCGGTCTCCTGCTCGATCACGGGGCGGTAGACCACCCCCGGCCCCAGGCGGTTCTCCGAGGCGCAGGCCACGGCGCAGGCGTGGCAACCGATGCACTTGGCCTGGTCGATGACCATGGCCCATTTGACCTGCGCCTTGTCCTTGGCCGAAGCCCGCTTGAGTTCGCGGTACATTCTGACCAAGGGGTCTTCGGTAGGCAGACTTCCGCTCATGACCTCCCCCCGCGTTTAGGTGGTTGTTCGCAATTGCGGTCCGGACAGCAACGGTACTCGCCCAGCGCGGCGAGATCCTTGCGTGCCGGTTCGATGGTCCGCATGTGCCGCGTCAGGCTGTCCACGATCTCGCGGGCAAGTGGCGGCGCGTCGTCCGCGAGCCGGTAGAAGGCCCACGTCTTGTGGCGGCGGTCGCTGACCAGCCCGGCATTCTTCAGGTGCGCCAGGTGGCGGGAAACGGTGGACTGGGGCATTTCAAGGGCATGGGTCAGGTCGCAGACGCACAGTTCGCCGTCGGCTAGGAGGTGGACGATGCGCAGGCGTGTTTCGTCGCTCAAGGCCTTGAAGAGGCTGGAAAAGGACTTCATGGTCCATTCTTTAATCCGAATAGCCGGATGAAGGCAAGGAATTGTTCGAAAACGTGACGCAACGACGCGAGCCGCCCAGGGTCGGCGCGGCTGGCCGGGTCAGGGATTCCCGGGCAGTTCCTGCCCCATGCACTGGAGCAAGCCCATGCTCCAGAGGCAGTCGCCGCAGGGGACCGTCTCGCCGTAGCAGTCGTTTTCGAGATCGGTGGTCTCGATGTCTTCGCAGGGGTAGACGTTGCAGCTGGGGCAGTGGGGGAACCCGCCCCTGGCGGCCCTGGCCCGGAACTCCCTGTAGGCTTGGCCGTTCCAGGCCTCCAGGAGGGAGACTCCGGGCAGATGGCCGAAATGCCGGGGGACCACCTGCTTGCGGCGGCCGTAGAAGTGGCACTCGAAGGCGCGCCACAGGAAGTGGCAGGGGGCCACCCGGCCGTCCCAGGCCACGAACGTTCCGCCCTGCTCCACGGCCTGGCAGGGGCGGCTGTCCAGGGGCCGAAGCGGCGGCAGCGCCAGGGCGAGCCCGCGCTCCCGGGCCAGGCCTCGGGCCAGGGCGAAGACGCGTTCGGCCTCCTCCAGGTTCTCCCCCGCGAAGAGGTTGGCCACGTGAAAGGGGATGTCCTCGCGCATGGCCGTGCCGGTCATCTCCGTGACGAAATCCACGATGCGGGTATCCTCGGGGCTCTTGCGGTATTTCCAGAGCACCTCGAAGTAGCGGGCCATGTCGATGCCCTCCCGCTTCGCCCGCGCGGCCCACTCCGCGTGGAAGCGCACCGAGCGCTCCGGGCTGGCGGCGAACACCGCCTGGTCCGCCAGGGCCTCGCCGTAGGGCAGAATGTGCGAGACCACCAGCCGCGTCACCCCCCGCTCGGCCAGCCAGGCCGCCACGGCCGGAAGCTCCCGCAGGGTTTCGCGCATGAGCACGAACTCCGCGCCCACCTCGACGCCTTGGCCCGGCATCCGCGCGTTGGCCCAGGCCAGGGCTTCCAGGGCGCGTTCCACCCGGCCCAGGCTGCCCCCGCCCCGGACGCTGCTGAACCGCTCCGGGGAGGCTGCGTCCACGGAGAGAAACACCCGGTCCAGCCCGGCCTCGGCCAGTGCCAGGGCGCGCTCTCCGTCCAGAAGATGGCCGTTGGTCTGGAAGCCAACCCAGCTCCCGGCGGGCATGAGCGCCTTGGCGCGGCGCACGAAGCGCTCCAGGAGCGGGTGCAGCAGCGGCTCCCCCACGCCGTTGAGCACCAGGGCCTCCAGGTGCGGGAACGCCGGGACGAGGGCCTCGAAGGTCTCCGGGGACATGTCGCCCTCGGGGGCTTTCTCCGCGCAGGAATGCTTGACGCACATGGCGCAGCGCAGGTTGCAGCGGGAGGTGACCTCGACGAAAAGGCGGGAGGGAGCGGGGGCGAGCGCGCGTGCGGCGGAGGGCGCGGGGAGTTCGGTCACGGCGGGGTCCTCGTGGGGTCTTCTCGGGTCCGGACGGGACCCGATAGCGCCTCGTTACGCGTCAGGCAACACCTCAAGAGGCTGGATCGCCCGCGCCCGGCGGGGAGCAGATGGGGCAGTCTGACTCCCGGAGCTCATAGTCCACGACCGAGCCGCGCGCGTCCAGCTCCAGGCGGCAGCACGCCTCGATCATGCGGCGCAGTTGGGCTCTGCCGCGCACCACGCGCGCCTTCAGGGCCGCCAGGGAGATGCCCAGACGCTGGGCGGCCTCCTTCCGGGGCAGCCCCTGCAGGTCGGCCAGGACGACGGCCTCGCGCAGGGCGGGAGGCAGGGCGGCGAGCATGGGGGCCATGCAGGCCTCGATCTCCCGGAGGGGGACGCCGCCCTCCTCGGGGAGGGCGGCCAGGTCTTCCGGGAGCGGGGCCATGGGGCGTCTGGCCCGGAAATGGTCCGTCACGGCGTTGCGGGTGATGGCGTAGAGCCATGCGCGCGGCTGCACGATGCGCGTTTCGCCCTGCAGGGCGCGGAACATCTTCAGGAACACGTCCTGGAGGATGTCCTCCGCCTCGGCCGGAGACTGCACCCGGCGCAGGATGAAGGCCTTCAGCTCCTCCCTGTGCCCGCGCCAGGCCGCTTCGAGACCTTGCCGCATGGTCCCCCCCGACTACCGTTTGACCGCCTCGATGACCGCCGACGCCACGAGCCCCTTCAGGGCGACTCCCGGGAACATGGCCTCCAGCTTCACCGCGCTCCCCGGGCTCGGCCGTACGGACGCCCCGGTGAAGCCCGCCTCCGCAAGCATGCCCTCGAGCCTGGCCGCGGTTTCCGCCCCGGCCACGCATTCGGCGTGGAGCCGCACGTCCCGGCGGATGTCCTCGGGCATGTCAGCCAGAGCCACGATGTCGGTCATGGCGATGCGCCCGCCGGGCCTGAGCACGCGGAAGGCCTCCCGGAGCACCCGGGCCTTGTCCGTGCTCAGGTTCACCACGCAGTTGGAGATCACCACGTCGGCCTCGCCGTCGGCCACGGGCAGGTGCTCGATCTCGCCCAGCCGGAAGCTCACGTTGGCGCACCCGATGGACCGCGCGTTCCTTCTCGCCTTTTCGACCATCTCCGGCGTCATGTCCACGCCGATCACATGCCCCGCGTCCCCCACCTGGCGGGCGGCCAGGAAGCAGTCGAAGCCGCCGCCGCTGCCCAGGTCCACCACCGTCTCGCCGGGCCTGAGCGCCGCGATGGCCTGGGGATTGCCGCAGCCAAGGCCCATGTTGGCCCCCTCGGGCATTCCCTGGAGTTCCTTCAGGGTGTAGCCCACCTTCAGGGCCAGGTCCCGGGCCGAGGCGGGGTCCGTCTGGCCGCAGCAACCGCTCTCGCAGCATCCGCTCCCGCCGTTCCCGGCCGCTGGGCCCCGGGCGGTTTGCGCGTAGCGCTCGCGTATGGTGGTCCTGATGATTCCGGCGTCCGTAGTGTGCATGGTCATGCCTCCCTTGCGGTGTGTTGTGCAGGGAAGACGGAGAACGCCGCGAAAGGATGCATCAGGGAGACGCCCCGCCGGAAAAAATCCCGGCGGGGCGGCGCAGAGGGGATGGCTCAGGAGCAGGTTTGGCAGGCCGTCGAGGCCTTGGGGGCGGGGACGTGATCACCAAGCCGGGCGGCGATCTGCTCGGCCACGTTGAGGGCGTGGCGCATGACCTCCACCTCGGGCATCTCGTCCACGCTGAAGAGATCGCGGTTGAAGTCGATGAGGCTGTCGGTGACGATCACGTCGGGCTCCAGACCCTCCAGCACGCCCTGCATCATGCGCGTGGCGCACTTCAGGAAGCAGCCTTCCATGGCGATCACCAGGGGGGCGTTGCGCACCAGGGCGCGCTGGCCGGTGTCCTTGGTGAAGGCCCCGCCCAGGCAGACGCGCACGGTCTTCCCGGGCAGCAGGGAGTGGCAGAGGATGTTGGAGGCCTGCCGCGCGATCTCTCCGCGCAGGCAGGAACCCTCGCAGCACATCACCGCCACGGGCTTCACCGAGTGGCGCTCGGTGTAGTCCTCGCACAGCTGGCAGACGCCCGCAGGCTTGCGGATGTAGACGGTCTCGTATTCCTTCTCCCGGCGGCTGGTGGCCTCGGCGCAGGGGGTCTTTTGATTGCAGCTCATGGTTCGATCCTCCGGTGGATGGGGTGTCTCAGTTTCCGGCGGCGCAGCAGCCGCAGGTCCTGGGGGCTCCGGCGGGGCGGGCGTCTTCCAGCAACTCGTGCAGGATGCCGGCCGCGCTGGCGGTGTAGCGCTTGCATTTCTCCATGTTTTCCTGGGGGCCCAGGGCGGCGAGCACGTCTTTGCAGCTGGTGCGGCCGGTGAGGGCGCGCACGCGCTCCCGGAAGGCGGCGGCCTTGTCCGCCACCTCGTCCCAGCCGCAGCCCGCCCCGGCGCGCCCGCGCAGCGCGCCCAGGGCCACCAGCCCTCCGGACAGCGCGCCGCACATCTCCTCGCGGCAACGGCCCACGCCGCCGCCGAAGGGCGTGGCCACGCCCGTAACGATCTCGTCCGGCGCCTTGCCCGAGCCCTCCAGCACCGCCGCGTAGATCGCCTCCGAGCAGATGAGCCCGCCCTGGAAGAGTTCGTAGGCCCTGCGTTCAACTTGTGCCTTGTCCATGTCCGTTCTCCTTTCGCATCCTGTCCCGAGGGCGCTTGGCGGCCCCGGTTGACAGCGTTGATTGATCTGGATAGCTGCTTAACAATAGCAATCGATCATATCCAACGATTCGTTTGGATGTGGTTGATCGAATCCGCCGAACGAAGCGAGGCAGGCATGGAACTGCGTGACCTGAGGACATTCGTGGCCGTGGCGGGGCTTCTGAGCTTCCACCGGGCCGGTGAGGCGCTGCACGCGGCCCAGTCCACGGTGTCGGCGCGCATCGCGGCCATCGAGGCCGATCTGGGCGTGAAGCTCTTCGAGCGCCTGGGCAGGCGGGTGGCGCTCACCGAGGCCGGGGAGCGCCTGAAGGACTACGCCCGCAAAATCCTGGACCTGGAGGACGAGGCCCGGGCCTGGGTGTCCGGGGAGGCCGAGGCCAGGGGGGCGCTGACGGTGCGCGTGCCCGAGTCCCTGTGCGCCTGCCGGATGGGCGGGGTGATCCGGCGCTTCCGGGAGCGCTTCCCCAACGTGCGGCTGAGCTTCACGGCCTGCACCCTGGAGGGCCTGGAGAAGGACCTGCGCCAGGGCGTGACGGACCTGGCCTTCCTCATGGCCGATTCCATCCGCGCGGGCGACCTGGCGGTGGAGCTTCTGGGCGTGGAGCGGCTTCTGCTGGTGTCCGCCCCGGGGCACCGGCTGGCGGCGCTTGGCTCGGTGGGGCCGGAGGATCTGCGGGGCGAGACGCTGGTGCTCTCCACGGCGGACTGCTCCTACCGCAAGATGTTCGAGGGGCTGCTCTCGGAGAAGGGCGTGGAGACCGCCGCCGGGGTGGCCTTTTCCAGCGCGGCGGCCCTGCGGGGGTGCATCATGGACGGGGTGGGGGTGAGCCTCCTGCCGGAGCCGGCCGTGCGCACGGACCTGGAGGCGGGACGCCTGGCCGCCCTGAACTGGCGCGACGGCGAATTGGAGACGGCGGTGCTGATGATCCGCCACAAGGACAAGTGGCTCTCGCCCCCGCTGGCCGCGTTCATGGACATGGTGCGCGAGACGCTCATGCGGGGCGCGCCCGCGCCCGCGAAGCCGCTGCTGGAGCGCCTGTTCAACCCGGAGGCGTCACCGGGCGGGACCGGGCGCTGCTGCTGAGGCGCGGCGTCGGCCGCCGGTTCCCCGGGCGCGCCCGCCCGCTGCCCGTGGCTTCAGTGCGCGCCGCCCTGGGCCGCGCCGGAGAACCCCAGGACGTACTCCCTGATCTCGTCGCGCACGCGCCGGTAGTGGCCAAGGGCCTCCTCCTCGGTCTTGGCATCCTTGGCCAGGGCGGGCGGGTCGTCGAAGCCCGCGTGGACGCGGCGGGCCTTGCCCGGGAAGTACGGGCAGTTCTCGTTGGCGTGCCCGCAGAGGGTGACGATCGCGTCGAATTCCCGCGTGGGAAGCTCGTCAACGGTCTTGGAGGCCTGGCCGGAGATGTCCACCCCGGCCTCGGCCATCACCCGCACGGCCAGCGGGTTGAGCCCGTGTTTCACCACCCCGGCCGAAAAAGCCTCGATGTCGTGGGGCCGCAGGGCGCGGGCGAAGCCATCGGCCATCTGGCTGCGGCAGGAGTTGCCCGTGCACAGGAAAAGAACCTTGGTCTTTGGCTGCATGGCGTGTCCTCTCATATCGTGGGGCATGCGCACGTCGGCTCCCTGCCGATGCGACGCCCGGAACAGGGTCGTCCTCGCGGGCGCGCCCTAGGGTTTGCAGGAGACGTGGCACACGCCCAGCGGCGTCTGCACCGCGTGAGGGAAGAACCTGCGTCTGATCCACAGGGCCACGTTCACCAGGGCGATGAGCACCGGCACCTCCACCAGCGGTCCGATCACCGCCGCGAAGGCCTGGCCCGAGTCGATGCCGAACACGGCCACGGCCACGGCGATGGCCAGCTCGAAGTTGTTCGACGCCGCCGTGAAGGAGAGCGTGGCCGACTGCTCGTAGGTGGCCCCGGCCTTGAAGGACAGCCAGAAGGACGCCAGGAACATCACCAGGAAGTACACGCACAGGGGGATGGCGATCAGCACCACGTCCAAGGGCAGGCGCACGATGTACTCGCCCTTGAGCGAGAACATCACCAGGATGGTGAACAGAAGCGCCGTGAGCGTGATGGGGCTGATGCGCGGGATGAACTCCTCCTCGTACCACCTCTGGCCCTTGACCTTGAGGCCGATGAAGCGCGAGGCCATGCCCGCCAGGAAGGGGATGCCCAGGTAGATGAACACGCTCTCGGCGATCTGGCCCATGGAGATGTCCACGGCGATGCCTTTGAGGCCGAGAAGGCCCGGCAGAAACGTGATGAACAGCCACGCGTAGACCGAGAAGAAGAGCACCTGGAAGATGGAGTTGAAGGCCACAAGGCCCGCGCAGTATTCCCGGTCGCCCGAGGCCAGGTCGTTCCAGACGATGACCATGGCGATGCACCGGGCCAGCCCGATGAGGATGAGCCCCACCATGTACTCGTGGTGGCCCGAGAGGAAGGCGATGGCCAGGAGGAACATGAGCACCGGACCGATCACCCAGTTCTGGGCCAGGGAGAGCCCCAGCACGCGCGTGTCGCGGAACACCTGGCCGAGCTTTTCGTACTTCACCTTGGCCAGGGGCGGGTACATCATGAGGATCAGGCCGATGGCGATGGGGATGTTGGTGGTTCCCACCTGGAAGAACTCCACCACGCCGCGCACGCCGGGCATGGCCCAGCCGATGAGCACGCCCGCGAGCATGGCCGCGAAGATCCAGAGGGTCAGGTAGCGGTCGAGGAACGAGAGTTTCTTGGTGACGCTGTCTGTCATGGTCGGCCTCCGGCCTGTTCGTGGTCTTCCGCGTCCATGGGATTCCGTATCCCTTGGAGACTCCGTTTGCATCCGTTTATCCGGATTCATGCACCGATGAAAGGCCTGGCGATGAAGTAGGCCCCGAAGAGCCCGATCAGGCCGCCCGCGCTCTTGCGGAACCAGCCGCCCCCGTTGCGCATGACCCCGTTCTCCAGCCAGCGCCGCACCAGGGCGGCGGAGCTTCCGGCGGCCACGATGGGCAGGCAGTGCCCCACGGCGAACAGGGTGATGAGCGCCAGGCCCGTCATGACCTTCTCCTGGAGGGTGATGAGCGCCAGGATCGGGGCGATGAACCCGAACGTGCAGGAGCCCGAGAGCACCCCGTACGTCAGGCCAAGCAGGAACGCCCCGCCCGCGCCCCGCACCTTCATGCGGCCCATGAGCCCCCCGGAGAGGGAGCAGCGGGCCACGCCGAGCATGTCCAGGGACACCCAGACCAGCACGGTCCCCACGGCGATGGTCCAGTAGGGGCCGATGTCGCCCAGCATCCGTCCCAGCAGGGCGCAGGCCGCGCCGATGGCCGCAATGGTCAGGAAGAGCCCGGAGGTGAAGGCCAGGGAGTACCCGGCGGCCTCCCGGCCCTCCATGAGCCGCCCCTGCCCGGCCACGTAGCCGACGATCAGCGGGATCGAGGCCAGGTGGCAAGGGCTGAAGAGCACGCTCACCACGCCCCAGAGAAAGGAGCCTGCGGCGGCCACGGCGAAGCTGTCCACCATCCAGGCGTTGATCGTGAGGAAGAGCTGGTCGAGCATGGGTGCGCCTTATTGGGCCAGGAGTTTGTCCAGGACGGCGGCGATGGCCTGCTGGTCCATGAAGCCCTCGTGCCTGAACGTCTCCTTCCCCTGCCGGTCGTAGAAGATCTGCGTGGGGATGGCGCGCAGCCCGTACTTTTTGCCCTGGTCCGGGTTCTCCCACACGTCGATGAAGAGGATGGCCGCGCGGCCCGCGTAGTCCTTCTCCAGGGCGGCCAGGACGGGGATCATCATCTTGCAGGGGATGCAGGACTTGGCCCCCAGGTCGAGCATGGTCACGGTGTTCCTGGCCGGGGCCTCGGGGAGCTCGGCGGCCCGGGCCGGAACGGCCCGGGCCAGCAGGGCGAGGACCGGCAGAGCCAGGACGCACAGGGCAGGAAGGAGCGCAGCGCGCCTGAGACGCGACATCAGGCTTGGGCTCCCGCGTCCATGGCGCTTTTGCCTGCGCGCATCACCTTGGCCACATCCGCCGGGTCCATGGCGAGGCGGCGGTCCTTCACCTTCTCGATGCCCAGGTCCGTGACAATCACATGGTGCTTCAGGGGAATGCCCTCGCGCTCCAGGATGGCCTTGGCGCAGCCCACCTGGCAGCCGTCGAGCACCATCACCTGCGGGGTGTCACGGGCGGACGTGACGAATCCGCTCAGGCCCCCGCCGATCCCGGCCAGGCAGAACATCTTGCCGTAGCCCTCGCGCGTGAGTTCCACGGCGGCCTGGTTGGTCAGCTGTCCCACATTGGACCCTCCCGAACAGGCGAGAATCATGATGTCCTTTTCCTTCGAGCAACACGTGGCGGTCATGGCGGCCTCCCGGCGTTATCCGTTGATCCAGGCGGCGATCTCCGCCTTGGCGGGCACCTTGCCCACGCACTTCACCACGCCGTCCACGGCCACGGCCGGGGTGGAGAACACCCCCATCCGCGCGATCTCCTGGAAGTCGGAAACCTTCACCACCCGGGCGTCCACGCCCTTCTCGGCCACCACTTCCCGGACGAGCTTCTCGGTCTCGTGGCATTTAGGGCACCCCGGCCCCAGCACCTTGATTTCCATTTTCTCCCCCGCAGGTTACAGGATGAAGTTGAACAGCCAGCCCACCAGCAGGATGCCCAGGCCCACCACGCCCGCGAACGTGGCCAGCAGGCGCGGCTTGAGCACCTTGCGCAGGATGATCATCTCGGGCAGCGAGAGGGCGATCACGGCCATCATGAAGGCCAGCACCGTGCCCAGGGCGGCCCCCTTCTCCAGGAGCGCGTGCACCACGGGGATGATACCGGCCGCGTTGGAATACATGGGGATGCCCAGGGCCACGGCGGCGGGCACGGACCACCATGCCTCGCGCCCCATGACGGAGGCCATGAAGCCCTCGGGCACGTAGCCGTGGATGCCCGCGCCCACGGCGATGCCCGCCAGCACCCAGGGCCATGTCCGGCCCACGATGTCCTTGACGGCGGTGAAGCCCGCGCGGAGCCTGCCCGCCCAGGTAAGGTCTTCCTCGGGGAGGTCCTGCCCGGCGTGGATCAGGCGCACCCACTCCTCCAGATGGCCTTCCATCTTCAACCGGCCGATCACCCAGCCGCTGAGCATGGCCACCAGAAGGCCGGTGACCAGATAGAGCCCGGCCACCTTCCAGCCCATGAGCCCGTAGAGCAGCACCAGCGCCACCTCGTTGACCATGGGCGCGCTGACCAGGAACGAGAACGTGACGCCAAGCGGCACCCCGGCCGTGACGAAGCCCACGAAGAGCGGCACGGCCGAGCAGGAGCAGAACGGCGTGACGATGCCCAGGAGCGCCGCCAGCACGTTGCCCAAGGCCTCCCTGCGCCCGGCCAGCAGCCTGCGCGCCCGGGCGGCCGTGAAGAACGAGCGCAGCACGCCCACGCCGAACACCACCAGCGTGAGCAGCAGGAGCACCTTGGGGCCGTCATAGAGGAAGAAGGCCACGGCCCTGGCGAGGCTGTCGTCCCGGGACATGCCCAGCAGGCCGTAGGTGAGGCCGTCCGCCCAGGGCTGCAACCGCCCGTAGAGTGCCACCCAGAGGGCCAGCGCCGGGACTCCCAGGGCGAGGTAGCGCCTGAGCGCCTCGCGTTCGTCCAGTTGCGCGCCCCGGGCCGCCGCCGCAGCCAGGCCGTCGCCGTCGCGGCCCGTGCCGCCCTCCGCCGCGCCGATGCGCAAATCCTTCAATCCGTCCATTGCAGTCCTCGTTGTGTGGCGACCGGAGCGGCCGGGTCGTTCCCGAGCCCGCGCCGGGGGTGTCGTTCCCTTGCGGTGTCCCGGCCTCGCGGACGCCGTGCGGCGTCCGCCCATGTCCTGCACTGCTCAGCGGGCTGGCCTGGCCGCGCAAAGGTTCTCGCGGCGGATGCCGTCCAGGCCCTCCAGCAGGCGGGCGACCTCGGGGTCGTCCTCCAGCCAGTCCTTCAGGTGGCCCAGGAGCGCCCCGGCGTAGGCGTTGGCGTCCTGCGCCAGGGAGTAGTTCACCCACTGTCCGGCCTTGGCGCTCTGCACGAGCCCCGCGTCCTCCAGCGTCTTGAGGTGGTTGGAGACGGTGGGCTGGGCGATGCCCAGGGCGGCCTGCAACTCGCAGACGCACAGGGCCCGCCGGTGGAGCATCTTGACGATCTTCACCCGGTTGGGGTCGGACAGGGCCTTCATGACGCGGACGAATGGCTTCATGCTTCAATCTCCATATTTGCATGTGGCTATATGATCGGCGCCGTGCCCCGTCAAGGGGCGCGACGCACATGGCGGGAGATTCTTCGGGGGAATGGGCCGGGCGCGGCGGGGAGACCGCTGAGGGAGAGAGGCGAGCGCAGGCAGGCCCGGTCCGTTCCGGGCTGGGCCGCCCCGGCGGCCGGGCGTGCCCGGCGCGCGTCGCCGCCACACCCGCGCCCTCGACATCAGTCCCTGCGGATTGTCAAGACAGCCTGCAGAAGTCGTTGAATTTCTTTATGAAAACATGCAAGCTTTCCCGGCAGGGCGACACTAGCGTCCGCGCATGATGTCGCGGTGCGGGGGCTCCCCGAAGAGGCGCTTGTACTCGCGGCTGAACTGGGTGGGGCTCTCGTAGCCCACGGCCAGGGCGGCTCCGGCTGCGGTCTCGCGCTCGGCCAGCATCAGGCGTTGGGCCTCGTAGAGGCGCAGGCGCTTGTGGAACTGCAGGGGGGAGAGGGTGGTCACCTCCTTGAAATGGCGGTGGAACGTGGAGGTGGCCATGTTCACCTGGCGGGCCAGGCGGTCCACCTGGAGGGGCTCCCGGTAGTTGCTCTTGAGCCAGCTGATGGCCTTGGCGATCTGGTTGCCCTGGGTGCCCAGGGTGTTGATCCTGCGCAGGTGCGCCCCCTGGGGGCCCAGCAGCAGGCGGTAGTGGATTTCGCGCACGATGAGCGGCGCGAGCACGGGGATCTGCCCGGGCTTGTCCAGAAGTTCCACCAGGCGCAGGAAAGCCTCCAGCACGTCAGGGTCCGCGTGGGCTATGGAGATGCCCTTGTTGCAGACTGTTGAAGGCTCTTGGGGTGCGGGAGTCTCGGCCGCGAGGCGGGTGATCAGGCCCTTGTCCAGCACCAGGGCCACGGCCAGGAAGGGCCGGTCCCGGGTGGCGTCCAGCACGCAGGAGGAGCTGGGCATGTCCACGCCGGCCACCAGGCACTGGTTCTCGCCGTAGCGGTACTCCTCGGAGCCGATCACGGAGCGCTTGGAGCCCTGCACGATCACCGCCGCAATGGGCTCCGAGAAGCAGTTCTCCACCTTGTGGGGCTCCTCGCGCCGCGAAAGGCGCAGGCTCTCCACGGCGGTCTCGTAGACCCCTTGCGCGGGCATGCGCGAAAGCAGTTTCTCTTTGAGCAGGCGGTTCGCCCGTTGGATCCTCTCGGCGTCGGCGTCGGTCATGGCCTCGCAAACCCTCCGTTTCCTGGATGATGCGCGGCGGACATCCTTTGGCGCGCACGGCCTATCCATAGCGCGCGACCTCCCGTCTGACCAGCGCCGTGAGAGAATAAGGCAAGAATCTGGCAGGATCGTGTCTACCGGGCCGGGCCGCGCGGCCCTATACGCCCGGTCATCGGGGACCGGGACCGGGACCGGACCGGCGAACCCATCAACCAGCAAGGAGACCCGTGATGCTCACCAGGAAGATCCCCAAGACCGGCGACGAACTCTCCATCCTGGGTTTCGGCTGCATGCGCATGCCCATGAAGGACGGGGCCATCGACGAGCCCCGGGCCATCGCCCAGATCCGCTCGGCCATCGAGGCCGGGGTCAACTACCTGGACACCGCCTGGCCCTACCACGGCGGGGCCAGCGAGCCCCTGCTGGGCAAGGCCCTGCAAGGCGGCTGGCGCGACCGCGTGAAGGTGGCCACCAAGCTGCCCACCTGGCTCATCCATTCCCGCGAGGACATGGACCGCTACCTGAACGCCCAGTTGGAGCGCCTGGGCACGGACCGCATCGACTACTACCTGGTCCACGCCCTGGACGGCGTGTCCTGGGACGCCATCGAGCGCCTGGGCGTGCGCGGATTCCTGGACCAGGCCAAGGCGGACGGCCGCATCGTCAACGCCGGGTTCTCCTACCACGGCCTGCCCGAGGACTTCGCGCGCATCGTGGACGCCCACCCCTGGGAGTTCTGCCAGATCCAGTACAACTACCTGGACCAGGAATACCAGGCGGGCACGGCGGGGCTCCGGCACGCGGCCTCCCGGGGCCTGGGCGTGGTGGTCATGGAGCCCCTGCGCGGCGGCAACCTGGCCCTGCCCGAAGCGCCCCCGGCCGTGGCCGCCCTGTGGGACCAGGCCCCCGTGAAGCGCACCCCCGTGGAGTGGGCCCTGCGCTGGGTGTGGAACCACCCGGAGGTGACGGTGGTTCTCTCGGGCATGAACGAGGAGTCGCACATCGCCCAGAACCTGGCCGTGGCCGCCCAGGCCGCGTCGCGCTCCCTGACCGCAGAGGAATTGGAGCTTGTGGAGCGCGTGCGGCGCACGTATCAGGAGCTCATGCAGGTGGGCTGCACGGGCTGCGCCTACTGCATGCCCTGCCCGGCGGGCGTGAAGATCCCCACCTGCTTCGATTTCTTCAACAAGATGCACATGTTCGGCAACGTTGACGAGGCCCGGTTCATGTACGCGGCCTTCGGAGCGGGCATCACCGGGGGCGGCGCCGCCGGGTTCGCCTCCCAGTGCGTGGCCTGCGGAGAGTGCCTGGAGAAGTGCCCGCAGAACATCGCCATCCCGGAGGTGCTGGAGCGGGTGGCCGCCGAGATGGAAGGCCCGGGCTTCGAGGGCCTGCTGGCAGCGGCCCGGCAGCACCTGAAGAGGGACCTTTAGGGACGAAGCTTCCGCCCGGGCGGCACGCCTCCGCGCCGCCCGGACCGGAACAGCCCCCGCAACCACCGACCGCGCGGAAGCGCTGCACCCGATGAACATACTCTACTACGACTGCTTCGCAGGCATCAGCGGCGACATGAACCTGGCGGCCATGATCGGCCTGGGCGTGGACCCGGACCACCTGCGCGCCGAACTCTCCAGGCTGGGCCTGGACCACGAGTTCGAGCTGCGCGTGGGCCGCGATTCCCGCCACGGCATCCACGGCGTGCGCGTGGACGTGGTGCTCGCGGACCATGGGCACGGACACGGCCACCATCATGAGCCGGGCCACGCACACGGGCACGGCCATGACCACTCCCATGGGCATGGTTCGGCCGGAGGCCACGCCCGCGAGCACGGGCATGAGCACAAGGACGGTCACGGCGAGGAACACGGCCACGACCATGCCAGCGCACCGGCCAAGGCCTGTTGCCGCAGTGCGGGAGCCGTTCACGAGGTACCTGGCGCGGACAGCATTGCGCATCAGCATACGCTTCGTCATACGGCTGAAGTCCACGCCCACGCCCCGCACCGCAACCTGGCGGACGTGGAGGCCATCGTTAGCGCCAGCTCGCTCTCCGAGGCCGTGAAGCGGACCAGCCTGGACATCTTCCGCAGGGTGGCCGAGGCCGAGGCGAAGGTGCACGGCAAGTCCCTGGAGGAGGTGCACTTCCACGAGGTGGGGGCCACCGACTCCCTGGTGGACATCGTGGGCGCGGCCGTGTGCTTCCACGCCCTGGGCGTGGACGCGGTGTGGGCCTCCCCCGTGGAGCTGGGCGGGGGCTTCGTGCGCTGCGCCCACGGCCTGATGCCCGTGCCCGCCCCGGCCACGGAGTAGATCCTCCACGGCGTGCCCACCACCCGGGGCGCGGCCCGGCACGAGGCCACCACGCCCACGGGGGCGGCCGTCGTGGCGGCCCTGGCCACGCATTTCACCGCCTCCCCGGCCATGGCCGTGGAGAAGACCGCCTACGGCATCGGCCACCGCGAGGCCGACATCCCCAACGTGCTGTGCGTGCACCTGGCCCGGGCCGAGGCCCCCGCCCCGCGCAACCCCGTGCAGGCCGCGCGCATGCTGCAGTGCAACATCGACGACATGACCGGCGAGGCCCTGGGCGTGGCCATGGACCTGCTCATGGAGCAGGGGGCCATGGATGTGCACTTCGCGCCCATCCAGATGAAGAAGAACCGACCGGCCACATGCGTGTCGCTCCTGTGCGCCCAGGCCGACGAGGAGCGCTTCAAGGAGCTGCTCTTCCGGCACACCACCACCCTGGGCGTGAAGAGCTTTCCCCTGGAGAAGACCGTGCTGGGCGTCTCCTTCGAGACCCTTGAGACCCCCCTTGGCCCCGTGACACTCAAGAACGCCCTGCTGGACGGAAAGACCCTGCGCTCCAAGCCCGAGCTGGAGGACTGCCGGGAGCTGGCCCGGCGTCACGGCATCGCCCTGTCCGAGGTGTACGCGGCCGTGCACGCGGCGGCGGGGAAGGGAAAATAGCCGTGGACGCCGCATCTCCCCCTCCCGCGACCGATCCGCGCCTGCAACGTCTGGCGGAGGCCCTGCGCGCGGGCGGCCCGGCGGCCGTGGCCTTCTCGGGCGGGCTGGACAGCACGTTCCTCTTGCACGCCGCGCGCCTGGCCCTGGGCGACGCCCTCCTGGCCGTGACCCTGGAGACCCCCTACACGCCCGAGGGCGAGGTGCAGGAGGCCCGCCGGGCGGCCCGGGCCATGGGCGCGCGCCATCTGGTGCTCAAGACGCCCGTGCCCGAGGACATCCGGGACAACCCCCCCGAGCGCTGCTACCTCTGCAAGCGGCGGCTCTTCGGGCTGGTGGCCCGCACGGCGGCGCGCGAGGGCCTGCGCCGCGTCCTGGACGGCACCAACGTGGACGACCTGGGCGACCACCGCCCCGGCCTGCGCGCCGTGCGCGAGCTGGGCGTGGAGAGCCCGCTCCTGGCCGCCGGGCTGGGCAAGCGGGACCTGCGGGAGCTGGCCCGCGCCGAGGGGCTGGCGGTGTGGGACCGCCCGGCCGGGGCCTGCCTGCTCACGCGCCTGCCCCACGGCGCGCGCGTGGACGAGGCCCAACTGCGGCGCATCGACCAGGCCGAGGACATCCTGCGCGCGCTGGGTTTTCCGGCCGTGCGGGTGCGCTGCCACGGCGACGCGGCGCGCATCGAGGTCCCGCGCGAGCGGGTGGGCGAGCTGCTGGAGGCCGAGGCCCGTCACGGCGTGGACGCCAGGCTCAAGGCCCTGGGGTTCCGGCACGTTGCCGTGGACCTGGCGGGCTACCGCACCGGAAGCCTCAACGAGAACGCCGCCCAGGCGGAGAAGGCATAGCGCATGGATTCGCAAGACAGCCTGAGACGGCTGCTGACCGGCATCCGGGACGGCAGCCTGGACATCGAGGAGGGGGTGGAGCGCCTGCGGGACCTGCCCTACATGGACCTGGGCCACACCAAGTTCGACCTGCACCGCTCCCTGCGCAACGGCTTCCCCGAGGTGGTCTACGCCGAGGGCAAGACCCCCGCCCAGGTGGGGGACATCTTCTCGCGCCTGCGGGGCCTGGCGGACGTGCTGGCCACGCGGGTCACGCCCGAGACGGCCGGGCACGTCGCCTCGCTGTGCCCGGAGGCCCGGTACAACCCCACGGGGCGCACGCTCGCCATGCGCCGGGCCGAGCCCTCCTGGCGCGCGGGGGAGATCGCCATCGTCACGGCGGGCACCTCGGACCTGCCCGTGGCCGAGGAGGCCCGCGTCACCTGCGAGATGCTGGGCAGCCGGGCCTTCGTGGTCTCGGACGTGGGCGTGGCGGGCATCCACCGCCTGCTGGACCGGCTGGAGGCCATCCGCCGGGCGCGGGTGGTCATCGTGGCGGCGGGCATGGAGGGGGCGCTGGCCAGCGTTGTGGGCGGCCTGGTGCCGCAGCCCGTGGTGGCCGTGCCCACCTCTGTGGGCTACGGGGCCTCGCTCCAGGGGTTCACGGCGCTTCTGGGCATGCTCACCTCCTGCGCCAGCGGGGTGACGGTGGTGAACATCGACAACGGCTTCGGCGCGGCCTGCGCCGCCTGCCGCATCAACAACCTCTTCCCGGAATAGTGCGTCCTCACACTCCGCCCGGACGGACCGCCAAGGCGAACATTCGAACCTGAGACGTTCATTCCGCAAGACCTCCCATGCCTCCCGGCATCGCGACCCGGGGGCCGCGTCCAGCGGCCTGACCGGCGCGCCGACCTGCCAGACGGACGCGTGCGCGACATCGGCGCAAGGACTCCCGGACCCGGCGGCCCGGTCCGCAGGGACCGGAAACCGCCGGGTGGTCAGGGGGCTAGCCGGGCGTCACGGAAAAGGCCTCGTGGGCGGCGATGTCGCCCCTGGGCGGTTCGCCGCGCAGCACGACGGCCAGCACGCAGGGTTCCGGCACGCCGGGATAGCAGAGCCCGGGCAGGGCTGCGAACCCGAAGCGGGCGTAGTACCCGGGATCGCCCACCAGCGCCACGCCGCGCGCGCCAAGGGCCTTGGCCCGGGCGAGCGCCGCGCGCACCAGGGCGGAGCCGATGCCCCTGCCCTGGCGAGCGGGCGCGACGCCCACGGGGCCGAGCAGGAGCCATCCTTCGCGCTCCCGGTCCACGGCGGCGGGCGAGAGGGCGATGTGGCCCGCGATAAGGCCGTCCTCCTCGGCCAACAGCGAGAGGGCGAGGGCGCGGGCCGCGCGCAGGCGCTCCACGATGAGGTGTTCGACCGGTTCCGCGCCGGGCGGGTGGACGGGGTGTCCCTTGAAGGCGTCGTAGTGGATCTTGGCGATGCCGGGGGCGTCGCCGGGGCGTTCGTCACGCAGGATCATGGGGCGCTCCTTGTGCGCTGGGTTGCCGGATTCCGGCCGGTGGGCCGGAGGCTGCACGCAGGGAGGGTTGCCGGGCAAAGCGGAAACCGGCCCGCCGGGAGGGTCCGGGCAGGCGCGGTCTGGCGGAACGCGTTTCCGCAGGGGGGCGGCCTCCCCGGGGGGAAGGCCTTCGACCTGGGGGCTAGCGTCCCCGGCTTTCGCCGGCAACCCGCGCCGCAAGGTCCGTGTGGGAAGTGCGCAAACAGTCCTCGTGGGGAATGTCGTCGGATGAATCGCCCGGGTACTGCCGCGCGGCGCGGGCGTCAAGTCCTCCCGGCGCGTCAGCCGGTGGCCTTCACCGCCACCAGGGTCACGTCGTCCTCCAGGGGCAGGCCCTCCTTGAACTCCTTGAGGTCCGCCATGAGGGCGTTGACCACTGCGGAGGCTGCGGCGTGGGCGTTGGCGGCCAGCACGGCCTTGAGGCGCTCGCGGCCGTACATGGTCCCGGCCGGGTTCACGGCCTCGTGGATGCCGTCGGTGTACAGCAGGAGGATCTGGCCGGGTTCCAGCCAGGGGCGTCGTTTCTCGATGTAGGTCCAGTCCGGCTCCACGCCCAGGGGGATGCCCGGCCCCATGAGGATTTCGAAGGTCCCGGCGCGCGGGTCGTGCAGGATGGCCGGGTCGTGCCCGGCGCGGCACCAGATCAGCTCCCGGGCCTTGTGGTCCAGACGCAGGAAGAAGAGCGTGATGAAGCGTCCCGAGAGCTGGGTGTCCTGCCAGAGCAGGCGGTTCACCTCGGTGAGCAGGAGCGCCGGGCCGGGCAGGCCCATGGCCCGACCGCGCAGGAGCGCCCGGCCCGAGGCCATGAAGAGCGCTGCGGGCATTCCGTGCCCGGTCACGTCGCCCACCACGATGTCGGCGTGGGCGGCGTCCTCCTGGGCGAATTCCAGGAAGTCGAAGTAGTCGCCGCCGGTCTCGTCGCAGTAGAGGCTGGTGGCGGCCACGTCCAGGCCCCGGATGTCGGGCGGGCGGTGGGGCAGAAGGTGCTGCTGCACCTCCATGGCCAGGGCCATGTCGCCCTTGAGCTTCAGGCGTTCCAGCAGGTGCGGGGCCATGTCGTTGAAGGCGTGGGCCAGTTCGGCCAGTTCGTCGCGCCCGCGCGCCGGGGCCCGGGCCTCGAAATCGCCCGTGGCGAGCCTGCGGGCCGCCAGGGCCAGCTCCTGCACCGGGCGCGTGGCCGCCCGCGAGACAGCCAGGGCCAGCCCCGCCACGGCCAGGGCCACGGCGGCCACGAACCAGCCCATTCGGGCGGCCATGCGGTCCACGTCGGCCAGCACCAGGGCCTCAGCCTCCAGCGCTCCGGCGATCACCTCCCCGCGCGGGGTGAGCAGGGCCACGGCCAGCTCCCTGCCCGTCACGGGGGCGTAGGCCAGCAGGCTGTCCTGCCCGGCGACGGGCAGGCGGCGCACCCCGGAGCGGCCCTGTGAGAGGTCGTGCGCCACGGCGGCCAGGGCCTCGCGGTCCGGGGAGGTCAGGCGCACCAGCTCCACGGGGGCCTTCCAGTCAAGGGCTTCGCGGGCGTAGTCGCGGGAGGCCACCACCACGGGGTCGGGCAGCCCGGCTAGGTCGCCGGGCTTCACCGAGAGCACCAGGGTGCGCATGCGGCCCTGGACGTTGCGGGAGGGATCGCTCTTCAGGAACAGGGCCCCCATGGGAATGTCCAGCCCGGCCACGCCCAGCAGGCGGCCGTCCGGGGCCGTGACGGCCAGGGCCATGGTGGCCATCACCTGGCGGGTGACGGCGTCGGCCATGACGCTCCAGGTGATGCCCTGCTCCCTGGCGGCGCTGCGGTACCAGGGTCTGCGGCGCGGGTCGTAGTCCCGGGGATAGCCGCCGTGGCCTGGGTAGGCCATGTGCAGGCCCGTGGCGAGGCCCACGTAGCCGAAGGCCATGAGGTCCTGGTGGCGGGCGAAGAGCGTGCGCATCAGGGGCAGCATGTCCGAGAGCGCCCGGGCTTCGCGCAGGGCCTCGGGGGGTGAAAGCTCCGGGGGCGTGTGGAACACCAGATGCTCGTAGGAGCCGGGCACGTCGGAATCCACGAGCGGCACGAGCCGTTCCGGCGGCACGGCCCCTGCGTCGAAGTCCGTGCCGAAGAGGACCGGGACGTCCTTTCGGCGCGCCGGGGCCTCCAGCATGCGGGCGGCCTCCACGGCCATGAGCGAGAGGGAGGTTTCCAGCAGGTCCAGGGCGTCGGAGCAGCCCTCGGCCAGCATCTCGGCCGAGTGCACCAGTTCGCGGGCGGCCACGGCCTCCAGCCGGGCGGCGGTGTCGGCGGAGAGCCTGAGGCCCAGGTCGGTGGCCTGGCGCCAGTCGAACCAGCCCAGGGCGCACAAGGGGACGAGCACCGCCGCGAGCAGCAGGGCCGAGAGTTTTGACCGGATGCGCATGGACCGCTCCCAGATGGACGACGCGTACGTTCCGCCCTGCATAGGCTCTTGTCCGCCTCGGGGCAAGGCGGCAGGGGGTTTAGTCTCCCCGGCCCATGGCCCGCACGATCTCGAATTCCCTCTCGCCCACGGGCATCACCGAGAGTCGCGAGCCCCGGCGCAGAAGCTCCATGCCCGCCAGCTCCGGGACCAGGCGCATGGCCGCCAGGGGCACGGGCCGGGAGAAGGTCTCCGCCAGGCGCACGTCCACGGCGTACCACTGGGGGCGCTCCGGGGTGGAGCGGGGATCGAAGTGGCGGTCTTCGGGGTCGAAGGCGGTGGGGTCCGGGTATCCGGCGCGCACCACCTCCGCCACGCCCACGGCCGAGGGGTCGGTGACGCTGTGGTAGAAGAGCGCCAGGTCGCCCACGGCCATGGCGTCGCGCAGGAAGTTGCGCGCCTGGAAGTTGCGCACGCCGGTCCAGGCGGTGGTCTGTCCGGGCGCGGCGGCCAGATCGGCGATGGAGTAGCAGCCGGGTTCGGTTTTCAGAAGCCAGAAGGCTTGGGCCATGGCGAGGCCTCCTCGGGGGATCGCGATGGGCCTTCCTGCCACAAGGCGAGCGGGCGCGCCAGCGCGCCGGGCCTTGCCGGAACGGGGCGCAAGGCGTACACCACGCGCCAAGACGCCTCCCCTGCGGCCATCCGGGAGGCCAGGACGCCATGCCCACCATGCCACGCCGCGACAGGCCCCGCTACGGCCACAGGGAAACCATCGACCTCCAGTCCCAGACGGTGCTCCGCATCCTGGACGCCGCCGCCACCCTCTTCGCGGAGCACTGCTACGAGGGCACGCGCATCGACGACATCGCGGCCCGGGCCGGGGTGAACAAGGCCACCATCTACTACCACATCGGCGGCAAGGAGCGCGTCTACCAGGTGGTGCTCCTGCGCCACTTCACCGAACTGGCCGACAGGATGGAGGAGCGCATGGCCGGGTGCGCGGACCCGCTGGAGGGCCTGCGCCTGGTGGTGCGCCTGCACGCCGAGGCCTTCGCGGCCGACAACCGCCTGCCGCGCACCGTGGCCCATGAGATGGCCGGGGGCTCGCGGCGCATCACCACGGAGATCGTGGCCGCCTACGGGCGCATCCACGCCATCACGGCGCGCCACCTGCGCGCCGGGGTGGCCTCGGGCCGCCTGCGCGGCGTGAAGCCGGGCGCGCTCCAGGTGCTCCTGGCGGGCTCGCTCCTGGTGAGCACCATCAACGCCCCCTTCCGCGAGCAGCTCTCCAGCGTGCTCATGCCCGGCGAGATGGCCTCCCTCGAAGAGATGGCCGCGCTGCTCGAAGACATCCTGCGCGAGTTCCTGGCCCGCCCCTGAGGCCTCTCGGTTTCCCTCCCGCGCTCTTTCCCCGGGTGCGCCGCCCTGTTGCGCGTTGACTCAACCAACCGGTTGGTGCATAGGATTGAACCATGCGCAGACCCCGCTCACGGGGTCGACACCGCGCTGCGGAGCCCCCATGCTCGTGGACGAGGAAACCGCCCGAAGGCTCGCGGAAGCGCTCGTCGCGGCCTTCAACGACCGCGACGAGGCCAGGCTGCACGCCCTCTTCAGCGAGGACGTGGTGATGCGCAGCCCCGTCATCTACCAGCTCATGGGTTCGGAGGGCGTCCTGCGCGGGCGCGAGGCCGTGGCCCCCTACCTGCGCCTTGTCTACACCCAGATGCGGCACACGCGCTTCAGGCTCCTGGGCGTCTACTGCGGCGCGGGCTGCTTCGCCATGCGCTGCTCCACCGTGTTCGAGAAGGAGGCCGTGGAGTTCTTCGAGGTGGACGACAAGGGCCTCATCACCTCCTGGAACGCCTGCTTCGATTCGCTCAAGCTGCCCTGACGCCCGATTCGCACCCCCCCCCCGAGGAGATCCCATGCCCCAGACGCCCGGCTCCGGCCGCGACCTGACCGATCACCTGGAGCTGCTCAAGGCCAACGGCCTGCTCCACGTGGTGGACCGCCCCATCGACAAGGACAGCGAACTGCACCCCCTGGTGCGCTGGCAGTACCGGGGGCACATCCCCGAACCCGAGCGCAAGGCCTTCCTCTTCACCAACGTCACCGACGCCAAGGGCCGCTCCTACCCCGGAGCGGGCGTGACCGTGGGCGCGCTGGCGGGCAACCGTGCCATCTACGCCCTTGGCATGGGCTGCCCCGAGGAGGCCATCGGGGAGACGTGGATCAAGGCCATGGCCAACCCGGTGGCCCCGCGCGTTGTGGAGAAGGCCCCCTGCCAGGAGGTGGTGCTCGCCGGGGACGATCTCAAGGGCGAGGGCAAGGGCCTGGACGCCCTGCCCATCCCGGTCTCCACGCCGGGCTGGGACACGGCCCCCTATTTCACGGCCGCCCTCTGGGTGAGCCGCGACCCGGACTCCGGCATCCAGAACATGGGGCTCTACCGGGGCAACCTCAAGGCCAGCGACCGCGTGGCCGTGATGATGGAGCGCTCCACCCTGGCGGGCGGCGGCGTGCACTGGGAGAAGTACCGCAAGCGCGGCGAGCCCATGCCCGTGGCCGCCGTGCTGGGCGCGCCGCCCCTGGTGGCCTTCACCGGACCCCAGAAGCTGCCCCTGGACGTGGACGAGCTCACCGTGGCGGGCGCGCTGGCCGGCAGCCCAGTGGAAGTGGTGCGCTGCAAGACCGTGGACCTCCTCGTGCCCGCCCATGCCCAGGTGATCGTGGAGGGCTTCATCGACACCTCCCGCCTGGAGCCCGAAGGCCCCTTCGGGGAGTCCCACGGCTACATGGCCCTGGAGGAGTACAACTACTCCATGACCGTCACGGCCATCACCCGGCGCGAAAACTACGTGATCAGCTCCATCATCAGCCAGGTGACGCCCTGCGAGTCCAGCGTGATCAAGAAGGTGGCCTACGAGCCCCTCTACCTGGCCCATCTGCGCGACACCCTGAACATCAAGGGCGTTACGCGCGTCTCCATGCACGAACCGCTCACCAACCTGCGCCGCTTCCTGTTCGTCAGCGTGAAGGCGGGCACGCCGCGCACCGAGATCTGGCGGGCCCTGGAGGGCGCGGCCTCCTTCACCCCGGCCATCGGCAAGTTCTGCATCGCCATCGACGAGGACATTGATCCCGAGAACGCCGACCATGTGCTCTGGGCCATGGCCTACCGCTGCAACCCCGCCCAGGACACCCACGTGATCCCCTTCCGGGGGCCGGGGCACGGGCCCAAGCTCAAGGGTTCCGACGGCGACGCCACCATGCTCGTGGACGCCACCGCCAAGGGGACCTACCCCCCCGTGGCCCTGCCCAAGCGCGAATACATGGAGCGCGCCCGCGTGCTCTGGGAGGAGCTGGGCCTGCCCCGGCTCACGCCCGAATCGCCCTGGAGCGGCTACTCCCTGGGCGACTGGTCCGAGGAGTGGGACGCCTGCGCCCTGCGCGCCGCCAAGGGCGACTGGATGGCCAACGGGCGGCGCAGCGCCGCCAACATGAGCGCCACGGCCAGCCCCCAGGAGCCCGCCGTGGGCATCGTCTTCAAGGAGTAGCCAGGAGGCTCCCGGCCTTTGTCCCCGACGCGCCGCGCCGGGACGGGGAGGCCGGATCGTTGTCACGCGCCAACCGGTTGGTTGAACGGCGGGGGACACCGCCGGAACTCCGACGCAAGCCGCAGGAGATGGGGAATGCAAAAAGGCTTCAAGAAACAGTACGACGACCTCAACGACCACCTGGCCAAGCTCGACAAGGCGGGGCTGCTCTGGACCGTCGACGCCCCCATGAACAAGGACCGCCACCTCCACCCCTTCGTGCGCTGGGGCTACGTGGGCGACGTGGGCACCGTGACCAGCAACAACCCCAAACGGGCCTTCCTCTTCACCAACGTCACCGACTCCAAGGGCCGCTCCTACCAGGGCGACTGCGACGTGATGGTGGGCGGCACGGCGGGCTCCCCCGCCATCTACGCCGCGTCCCTGGGCATCGAGGACTCCGGCGAGGACATCTCCGCCCTGGGCCAGAAGATCTACGAAAAGTGGGTGCACGCCTTCCAGAACCCCGTGGCCGCCGTGGAGATCCCCTCCGAGGAGGCCCCGGTGCACGAGCTGATCCTTGAAGGCGACGCCCTCAAGGGCGGCGCGGGCAAGGGCCTGGACACCCTCCCCGTGCCCAACAACACTCCCGGCTGGGACACCGCCCCCTACTTCTCCGCCGGGCTGTGGATCACCACAGCCCCGGATTCGCCCATCCAGAACTACAGCCAGCAGCGTTGCAGCCTCAAGGCCTCGGACCGCATGACCGCCATGTGGCTCATCCAGACCAACAGCGGCGCGCACCAGCACTGGAAGCAGTACAAGGAGCGCGGCGAGAAGATGCCCGTGGCCCTGGTGGTGGGCGCGCCCCCGGCGCTCCAGGTCATCGGGCCGCAGAAGACCCCCGAGAACCTGGACGACCTGGACGTGGCGGGCGGCCTGGCCGGGGTCCCCTTCCGCAAGGTGAAGGCCAGGACCGTGCCGCTCTACGTCCCGGCCGACGCCCAGATCATCATCGAAGGCTGGATCGACCCCTCCAAGCTGGAGATGGAGGCCCCCTTCGGAGAGTCCTACGGCAACATGAGCGTGGAGGAGTACAACCACTCCATCGAGGTGACGGCCATCACCCGGCGCAAGAAGGCCACCATCACCTCC